>ONSE01000011.1 GCA_900320415.1 uncultured Eubacteriales bacterium | reverse complement strand
TTAACAATTTAACAGAATAAAGCAGGGTGATTATTGTGATTATAGTACTAAAGACCTCAGCGACTCCCGAACAAATCGCGGGTTTTACCGAAATGCTCAAAACCAACTACGGCGTCAGTGTCAACCGCTGGGACGGTGTTCATTCCACCGTTCTCGGACTGATCGGCGACACCACGCAGGTTGACAGTGAGTTTATCGACGCGCAGGACATTGTTGAGAGCGTCAAGCGTGTTCAGGAGCCATACAAAAAGGCGAACAGGAAATTCCATCCCGAGAATACGGTGATAAAAATAAACGATACGGTTTCCATCGGAGACGGCAGCCTGCATATCATGGCAGGACCCTGTTCGGTGGAGAGCGAGGCTCAGATCGTGCAGATCGCGAAGGACGTGAAGCAGTCGGGCGCGACATTGCTGCGCGGCGGCGCGTTCAAGCCGAGAACCTCACCTTACGCTTTTCAGGGACTGAAGGCGGAAGGTCTTGATCTGCTCAAGACCGCGCGCAAGGAAACGGGACTTCCGATCGTCACCGAAATCATGCGCGTATCCCACATCGATATGTTTGAGAATGTGGACATCATCCAGGTCGGCGCGAGAAATATGCAGAATTTTGAATTGCTCAAGGAGCTGGGCAAGACCCGGAAGCCGATTCTGCTCAAGCGCGGCCTCTCCTCGACGATTGAGGAATGGCTGATGAGCGCCGAGTATATCATGGCGGGCGGCAATAATAACGTCATGCTCTGTGAGCGCGGCATCCGCACCTATGAGAACTTTACGCGCAATACGCTCGACGTTTCCGCGATTCCGATCATCAAAAAGCTTTCTCACCTTCCCGTGATCGTCGATCCCAGCCACGCCTCGGGCAAGAGCTGGCTGGTGGAGCCTCTGGCAATGGCGGCAGTCGCCGCGGGCGCGGACGGACTGATTATCGAGGTACACAACGATCCGCCCCACGCGCTCTCGGACGGCGCGCAGTCGCTCACTCCCGCGCAGTTTGACAAGGTGGCGAAAAAGGTATTTGCCCTCAAGGCGGCTCTCGCGGAGCAGCAGTAAACAGAAAAAGAATGATAGATCAGGTATGCCGTTTCGGCGTGCCTGATTGTTGATTTCGGGAGAAAAAATAAAAATTTTCAAAAATCTCTTGAAAAGTGAAAGCAATTATGTTAGTATATATAAGTTGAATCATGCAGTATGGCGGAATTCCGCAACAGGAAAGGACGATAATTATGAACGCTTTGGGTATTGTACTCGGCATTGTGCTCGCAGTTGTATCAATCGCAATTATTGTAGTCATCATTCTCCAGGAGGGTAACCAGCAGGGTCTCGGCGTAGTAACAGGCGCTGCCGACTCTTACTTCTCAAAGAACAAGGCGCGCTCCATTGACGCCTTTCTTTCCCGCTGGACAAAGGTGTTTGCTGCGGTTTTTGTTATTTTTGTAATTGCACTCAATGTGCTCAGCTATCTCAACCTTCTCGGTTGATGGCATAAATCTCTGGACAAAGACATATGATAGACCGTCGGTACCCGGCGGTCTATTTTTTTGTTATCGGAGATGTTGATATGCCTTGGTGGGGAATTCTGCTTGTGTTTTTCGGAACCTTTCTTGTGTTCGCGCTGCTTCACGCTGTCGCAAAAAATAAGCGCCCGTTTTCACGGGCGCTGCTCAGCATCGCAATAGGGCTAGGCACTTTGTTTGCCGTCAATCTCAGCACAGGTCTGACAGGCGTATCCATACCCGTCAGCCTGTTGTCTGTCCTGACTGCCGCCGTCGGGGGAGTTCCGGGGGTGACGCTGATACTGGCGCTTAACCTTTTTTTCTAGAGGGAAACCTCCATCAGAGCCTCAAGCGCGGCGTACACGTTGTCGCGGTTTTTGGTCATCAGCGCGAGCATGGTTTTGTAAACCGTGGAGGGATAGCTCAAAAAGCTCTTTTTTATCAGCTCAGCCTGCTCCATATCAGGGGCGAAGAGGGTGAAGGAAAGAAGATCGGCGTCGCCGCCCAGGATCCTGCACGTCACCTGACAGCCGTTTTCGGACTTCCGGATCTCCACCAGGTTTTCGCGCAGTGTTTTGCGCTCCGCCAGAAGCGAGAGAGCGCACTTGAGAGCCTTTTCCTTGACGGAATACGCGAGGGTGCTTCCCAGCTGTTCCGCTACCATTTTTCCGTTTTCGGTCAGACGGTAGGTCTCCTCACCGTCCACGATCTCGTCCTCTGCCAGGTTTTCGCTGTTTTTCAGCTCGCCGAACGCCGCCTTCACTTCAAAAAAATTGGCAAGCTCATGCGCCACAATTGCCTCTGTGACAATACTTTCGCTCATTTTATCCTTTACGCTGAAAAAAAGGTAGCAAATCAGCACCTTGATTTCGCGCTTGCTGCGCAGTCCGCCGAGGGCGATTCCCTCGTCAAAGGTATCCAACGCCATAACCACACCTGATTTCTTTTTATATTTGCCTCTATTATATCACATAATATAGCAAACGGCAAATAAAAATTCAAAGGGGAATCTCTCATTACTCAATGTTGTGCAGAAGTGCGGAAGCTTATGCCGTGAAGATTCCGGCTTTTTGCGCGGTAAGGTAATTTTAGAGGTTCCCATAATAATAATTGACTGTTGGTAAACAATATGGTACACTATAGGCAAGGAGGAGGATAGTATGGAACCTTATATGCCGTTTATCTGGATAGGCTTCGCGATTGTCATGGCAGTCTGCGAGGCGTCTACCACACAGCTTGTGTCCCTGTGGTTCGTGCTCGGCGCGGTAGCCGCGGCGATTTCCACCATTTTTACGCCGTCTATTTTCGTTCAGCTGGTTGTATTTCTGGTGGTTTCCGCTGCCTCGCTTGCCATCACCCGACCGCTGGTCAAGCGTTTCCGCAAGCGTGAGGGGGGAGTCGGGACCAACGCCGACCGTCTGATCGGTCAGCAGGGTGTTGTCACGAAAGCGATCAAGGATCCTTTTTCGGTAGGACAGGTCAAGGTGCTCGGAGAAACCTGGAGCGCCCAGTCGGAAATCACGCCCGTCGAGGTCGGCGCCAAGGTTGAGGTGCTTGAAATCGAAGGGGTCAGACTTATTGTAGAGGAAATGGAGTAAACAATGTCCGGAGCAGTTGCATTAATCGTTGTAGCGTTAGTATTTTTAATTATTTTGATTTTAATCGTCCGCAATATCAAAATCGTGCCGCAGGCACACGCCTATGTCATCGAGCGCCTCGGCGCCTATTCGACGACATGGCAGACGGGACTGCACCTCAAGGTGCCGTTTATCGACAGGATTTCCAAAAAGGTGTCGCTCAAGGAGCAGGTGGTGGATTTCCCGCCCCAGCCCGTTATCACGAGAGATAACGTCACCATGCAGATCGACACCGTTGTATATTTTGAAATCACCGACCCGAAGCTCTATACCTACGGCGTAGAGCGTCCTCTCAGCGCGATCGAGAACCTCACCGCTACCACGCTGAGAAACATCATCGGCGATCTGGAGCTTGACAGCACGCTCACCTCGCGCGATACCATCAACGACAAAATCAGGATCATTCTCGACGAGGCGACCGACGCGTGGGGCATCCGCGTGATCCGTGTGGAGCTGAAAAACATTCTGCCGCCGCGCGAGATCCAGGACGCGATGGAAAAGCAGATGAAGGCGGAGCGTGAACGACGCGCGAGGATCCTTGACGCGGAGGGTGAGAAGCGCAGTCAGATTCTGGTGGCTGAGGGTCTCAAGGAGTCCGCGATCCTCAAGGCGGACGCTGTCAAGGAGCAGAAAATCCGTGAGGCGCAGGGTGAGGCGGAAGCGATCCTCACCGTTCAGAAGGCGAATGCCGACGCTCTCAGGATGCTCAACGAGGCGGCTCCGACAGATAGAATCATTCAGCTCAAGTCGCTGGAGGCGTTTATCAAGGCTTCTGACGGCAAGGCAACAAAAATCATCATCCCCTCTGATATCCAGTCTCTCGCGGCGAACGTGACCGCCGTCAGGGAAATCTGGAAGGACGACACAAACTAAGGGTGAGCGGAGATGGATTGGCTGAATTTACTCTGGTGTTTTCTGCTCATTTCTTTCTTCGGGTGGCTGTTCAGCTGTTTGTATTACTGGGTCAGCGAAAAGAAATTCTACAACAAGGGTTTCTTGACGCTGCCCTTTTGTCCTACATACGGGTTCAGCGCACTTGTTTGTTACCTGGCGTTTCATTCCCTTTCAGAGGATTTGTATATAGTCGTGGTCGGTTCGGGGCTGCTTCTCTCTCTGATCACCGTGTCGGCAGGATTTCTCGGGACAAAGATCCTCGGCTGCAAGCCGTGGGATTACTCGGGAATGAAATTCAATATCGGAAGCTATCTCACGTTTCCCTTTGCGCTGATGCTCGGTGCGGGCGGCGCTTTCTCGGTAAAGCTGCTGATCCCCCTCATTGAGATGGTGGTTTCCCACATTCCGTTTTTGGTGAGCATGATCATCGCGCTTTCGCTGCTGGTGCTGGTCCTGGCGGATTATGTGCTTTCGTTTGTCACGATTTTCAGGCTCAAGAGCAGGCTGAAAAAGCTCAAGGAGAATCTGGGGCTCCTCGGTGATGATGTCAGCGAGGAGGAGATCACAGAGCTGGAACAGAACTACAACAGGATTTTTACCGACTCGATTCTCCGCAAGCGCATGGCTTCGGCGTTTCCCGAGCTGCAGCACGGGGAATATGTCAGGCAGCTGACGAATACGCTGGAGGAGATCAAGGCGGACAATATGAAGGAATACACTGCCGTGTATGAAAACGAGGAGGAGAGGCCCTTTGCGTCCGGTCTTTGCTTTGAGAAGCTGTTCGCGCTCTTTTTGATAGGTTCTTTCATCGGCACCTGTATCGAGACGGTTTACGCCCTCATTGTGGAGGGGCATTTTGAATGCCGCGTCGGCGTGGTCTACGGCCCGTTTATTCCCGTTTACGGCGGAGGCGCCTGTCTGCTGACGCTGACGCTCTACAAGCTCTACAAGCTGAGCGACACGCTGGTATTTATCATCGCGGCAGCCATAGGCGCGTTTTTTGAGTATATCTGCTCCTGGGGGCAGGAGACCTTTCTCGGAACGGTCTCGTGGGATTACAGCGATATGCCGCTCAACATCGGGGGCAGAACCTGTCTTCTCTATTCTCTGTTCTGGGGCTTTCTGGGGCTGGTGTGGCTGCGCTACATTTATCCGTTCGTATCGCGCCAGATCGAGAAGATACCAAAAAAGCAAGGCTCCATTGTCCTCTCTTTTTTGGTGGCGTTTATGGTCGTCAACGCCGTGATGACCGTCAGTGCCGTCTACCGCTGGAACCAGCGCGTCAGCGGCGAGCCCGCCCCGGGACGCTTTGCCGCCTTCCTCGACGAGACCTTTGACGATGAACGCATGGAGTTTCTTTTCCCGCATATGCGCGATTCCGAGAGCCTCGATGAGCTGAAGGGAGACAAGGGCGCGACGCCTGATTCGGCTCGGAAGGAGACGGCTGAAAAACAGCATGAGTGATACCGAAGGACAGAGCTATTCTGTCCTTTTTGTTTTCCGGTCAGGTTTCCGGTGTTATAATTCTTTTACGCTATTGCAATTTATCGGTTTTTTATATATAATATATAAGACAAAATTTAAATGTAATTAAGGAGTCAGGTATGAAAAAGGTTGCAATCATCATGGGTTCAGACAGCGATTTTCCTGTAGTATCCAAGGCGGTCAAAAAGCTCAAGGAGTTTGAGGTGCCGTATGAGGTTCATGTCATGAGCGCTCACAGAACGCCTGACGCGGCAATCGCGTTTTCCGCGGGCGCGAAGGCGAACGGATTTGGCGTGATCATCGCCGCGGCAGGTATGGCGGCGCACCTCGCGGGCGTTCTCGCCGCGAAGACCATACTTCCCGTTATCGGAATTCCCTGCAAGTCCGCGCAGCTGGACGGCATGGACGCTCTCCTTGCGACGGTGATGATGCCCACAGGTATTCCTGTTGCCACTGTGGCGGTGGACGGAGCCGCTAACGCCGCGATCCTGGCGGTTGAGATGCTCGCGCTCTCCGACGAGACTCTCGCGCGGAAGCTGGAGGATATGAAACTGGAAATGGAAAAGGGTGTTGCCGCGAAGGATGAGGCAATGCAGGCTAAGGTGGCTGAGCTTTGATGAAGAGTATTGAAAATCCGCGTTCCGACAAGGCGCAGGACGAATGCGGCGTATTTGGTTTTTATAACAACGACGGACTGGACAGCATCGCTGTTACCCACGACGCGCTCTACGGTCTCCAGCACAGGGGACAGATCAGCGCGGGCATCACCGTCAACAACGGCGGCGATTTTTCGACCGTGAAGGAGCTGGGCATGGTCTCGGAGGTGTTTCCTCCGAAGGTCCTGGCTAAACTGAAGAGCGGGAAGATCACCGTCGGTCATGTGCGCTATACCTCGAATCAGAGTTTGGACAGGGCGGCGAATCAGCCGCTGGTGCTGCGCTACCGGGAGGGCTCTCTCGCCATCTCCGCCAACGGCGCCATCACCAATTTTCCGGAAATCCGCAAGGAACTGGAGCGCGGCGGCGCGATTTTCCAGTCCAATTCCAACGCGGAGCTGATGGGCTACGTCATCGCGACAGAGCGGTGCTCCACGGACAACCTGGAGGACGCGGTTCTGCGCGCGATGGATAAGCTCAAGGGGGCGTACTCCACCGTCATCTGCGCGCCCTCGCGTCTGATCGGCTTCCGTGATATGTACGGCTTCCGTCCGCTCTGTATCGGCAAACTCAGCAACAGCTACATCATCACCTCGGAAAGCTGTGTTATCGACAGCATCGGCGGCAAATTTATCCGCGACGTTGCTCCCGGGGAGATGGTGGTGATTGACGAGGACGGTTTCCACAGCTATTTCCAGCAGAAGAAGAGCGACAAGACCTCTCTCTGCATTTTTGAATATGTTTATATCGCGCGCCCCGACAGCGTGATCGACGGCGTGAGTGTTCACACATCCCGTATCAGAGCGGGAGAGCTGCTATATAAGGAATACCCCATTGACGCCGATATGGTTTGCGGCGTGCCTGATTCCGGCATTATCGCTGCAGAGGGATACGCCAAAGCCTCCGGGATCCCCTTCGGCATGGGATTCATGAAGAATAAATATATCGGCAGAAAGGCCGGCACGGGCATGGAGAAGAAAAAGCGTCTCATGCAGACCAAGCTGACCGCTCTGAAATCCAACGTGGAGGGGAAGAGGATCGTCGTGATTGACGATTCCATCGTCCGAGGTGAGACAACGCGTCACATCGTCAGACTGCTGCGGGAGGCAGGAGCGAAGGAGGTTCATATCCTCATCAGCTCACCGCCCTTTGTCGCACCCTGCTACTTCGGCGTTGATATCCGCGACAAGGAGAACCTGATCGCCACGAGGATGACCATACCGGAGATACGGGAGTCCATCGGAGCCGATTCACTGGGCTATCTGAGTGTGGAGAGTCTCAGGGAAAGCGTGAAGGGCGCGGACATTGACCTTTGTGACGGCTGCTTCACGGAGCGTTACGCGGCGGAGGTTCCCACTACCTTCTTTGTAGATAAATACGCGAATAAAATCAATAAGAAATAACGGAGGATTTTTATGGAAAGCTTTTCTGAGAGTTACAAGGCGGCAGGCGTAGACATCACTGCGGGCTATAAGGCGGTTGAGCTGATGAAAAAGCACGTCGCCCGCACCAGAACCGACGGCGTGATTTCGGGAATCGGCGGATTTGGCGGACTGTTCAAGCCCGATTTCGCGGGAATGGAGGAGCCTGTCCTGATCAGCGGTACCGACGGCGTCGGCACCAAAATCAAGCTGGCGTTCCTGCTGGACAAGCACAACACCATCGGCATTGATTCCGTCGCCATGTGCGTCAACGACGTCATCTGCTGCGGCGCGAAGCCTCTGTTTTTCCTGGATTATATCGCCATCGGCAAGAATATTCCCGAGAAGGTCGCGGCGATCGTCGAGGGTATCGCGGAGGGCTGTGTGCAGTCCGAGTGCGCTCTTGTCGGCGGTGAGACAGCCGAGCATCCCGGACTGATGCCGGAGGATGAATACGATGTGGCTGGCTTCTGCGTAGGCATCGCCGACAAGCCGAAGATGATCGACGGCTCCGGGCTGCAGGCGGGCGATGTTCTCATCGGCCTGCGCTCCTCGGGTGTTCATTCCAACGGCTTCTCGCTGGTGAGAAAGATTTTTGATATCAACGAGCAGACTATTCACAACACCTATCCCGAGCTGGACAAGCCCCTCGGCGAGGCGCTGCTCACCCCCACAAAGATTTACGTCAAGCCCATCCTCGCTCTGATGAAGGAGGTTGAGGTCAAGGCGGTTTCCCATATCACGGGCGGCGGCTTCTATGAGAATATTCCCAGAATGCTCAAAGAGGGCATGACCGCAAAGATCATCAAAGAAAATATTCCCGTGCTCCCGATCTTCACCCTTATGCAGCGCGTGGGAGGTATCTCCGAGCATGATATGTTCAATACCTTCAACATGGGCGTCGGCATGGTGACGGCTGTCGCCAAAGAGGATGCCGAGAAGGCGCTCGAGGTGCTGAAGGCGAACGGGGAGGACGCCGTGGTTCTCGGCGAGGTTATCGAGGGCAGCGAAGGAGTTGTGTTCGCGTAATGAAGAATATTGTAGTTCTGGTTTCGGGCGGCGGCACGAATCTGCAGGCGCTCATAGACGCGCAGCACAGCGGCAGGATCACTAACGGCGCGATCACCTGCGTGATTTCGTCCAATCCCAACGCCTACGCGCTGGAGAGGGCGTCGAAAAACGGAATTGACACAGAGGTCATCAGGCGCAGGGATTTCGCGACCTTTGAAGAATATGACGAAGCGCTGACAGAGCTGCTCAAAAGCAGGCAGGCGGATGTGATCGTTCTCGCGGGCTTTATGACGATCCTGGGCAAAAAGGTCATACAGTCGTTTGAAAACCGCATTATCAACATCCATCCCGCGCTCATCCCGTCCTTCTGCGGCGAGGGCTTCTACGGTCTTCATGTCCATGAGGAGGTTCTCAGACGCGGCGTCAAGGTGACGGGAGCCACCGCGCATTTTGTCAATGAAATCTGCGACGGAGGTCCCATCATTCTCCAAAAGGCAGTTGAGATACAAAAGGGCGATACGCCCGAAATACTGCAGAGAAGAGTGATGGAGCAGGCGGAGTGGAACATCCTTCCGCAGGCGGTCAATCTTTTCTGCAACGATAAAATCAAGGTAATCGGTGACGTCACCGAAATTCTGGAATAACGGAGGAAAAATATGAAAGCGGTATCACTCACTCAGGAAATTGCTTCCACCAGCTATCCGGGCAGAGGCATTGTCCTCGGCAGAAGCGCGGACGGCGCAAAGGCGGTTATCGCCTATTTCATCATGGGCAGAAGCGAAAACAGCAGAAACAGGGTTTTTGTCGCGACAGAGGACGGCATCAAGACCGAAGCGTTCGATCCCTCCAAGCTCGTAGATCCCTCGCTGATCATTTATGCTCCCGTGCGTGTGCTCGGCAATAAGACCATCGTCACCAACGGTGACCAGACAGACACCATCTATGATCTGATGAACCAGCAGCTCACCTTTGAGCAGGCGCTGCGCACCCGTGAGTTTGAGCCTGACGCTCCCAACTATACGCCGCGTATTTCCGGCATCGTAAAGTGCTCGGGCGGCAGGATGAACTACGCGATGTCCATTCTCAAGAGCGCTGACGGCGATCCCGACTGCTGCGAGAGGTACACCTTCTCCTATGACGCGCCCCCGGCAGGCAAGGGAAGATTTATCCACACCTATATGGGCGACGGCAATCCGCTCCCGAGCTTTGAGGGAGAGCCTACCCTCGTGGAAATCGGCAACGATGATATCGACGCCTTTGCCGAAAAGGTTTGGGACGCTCTGGACAATGATAACAAGGTATCCCTGTTTGTCCGCTATATCGATATCGCCACAGGTGAGGCGGACTCCAGAATCATCAATAAAAATAAGTAAGGTGACCGACATGAATGAATTAATGTTAAAGTACGGCTGTAACCCTAATCAGAAGCCCTCGCGTGTTTTTATGCAGGACGGCGGCGACCTGCCTGTTGAGGTTCTCAACGGCAAGCCCGGCTATATCAACTTTCTCGACGCGTTCAACTCCTACCAGCTCGTCCGTGAGCTGAAGGCGGCGACGGGACTTCCCGCAGCGGCTTCCTTCAAGCACGTCAGCCCTGCGGGCGCTGCGGTAGCCACCGAGCTTTCCGACACGCTCAAGAAGATTTATTTTGTAGATGACCTCGAGCTTTCTCCGATCGCTTCCGCTTACGCAATGGCGCGCGGCGCGGACAGAATGTCCTCCTACGGCGACTGGGTAGCGCTCTCCGATACCTGCGACGTCCAGACCGCCAAGCTCCTCCAGCGCGAGGTTTCCGACGGCATCATCGCTCCCGACTACACTCCCGAAGCTCTTGAGGTGCTCAAGACAAAGAGAAAGGGCAGCTACAACGTCGTCAGGATCGATCCCGGCTACAAGCCCAACCCCATCGAGCACAAGGATGTGTTCGGCGTTACCTTTGAGCAGGGCAGAAACGAGCTGGTGATTGACGAGGCGATGCTGATGCAGAACATCGTCACACAGAACAAGACCCTCACCGAGGAGGCCAAGCGCGACCTTCTGATCGCGCTGATTACCCTGAAATACACCCAGTCCAATTCCGTTTGCTACGCCAAGGGCGGTCAGGCGATCGGCGTGGGCGCGGGTCAGCAGTCCAGGATCCACTGCACCCGCCTTGCAGGCAATAAGGCGGATATCTGGTACCTCCGTCAGCATCCGAAGGTAATGAACCTCCCGTTTGTAGACAACATCCGCCGTCCCGACAGGGATAACACCATCGACGTTTATATTTCCGACGACTATGAGGATGTTCTCGCGGACGGCACCTGGGAGCTGTTCTTCAAGACCAAGCCCGAGCCTCTCACCAGAGAGGAGAAGAAGGAGTGGCTCGCCACCTTCAGCGGCGTTTCCCTCGGCTCCGACGCCTTCTTCCCGTTCGGAGACAATATCGAGAGAGCCAAGCGCTCAGGCGTAGAGTTCGTGGCGCAGCCCGGCGGCTCCATCCGCGACGACAACGTGATCGAGACCTGCGATAAGTACGGCATGACCATGTGCTTCACCGGCATCCGTCTTTTCCATCACTAATTCCCTGACGATCAGGATTGAATAGAGGTAAAGAATGAATATTTTAATGATTGGTTCAGGCGGCAGGGAGCACGCTCTGATTAAGAAGCTTCTCGAAAGCCCAAAATGCACCAAGCTCTACTGCGCCCCCGGCAACGGCGGCATCTCCCGCGACGCGGAGGTTGTCAATATCGGTGTCATGGATAAGGATGCCATGGTGAAATTTGCCAAGGAAAACGCGATCGATCTCGCTTTTGTCGCTCCCGACGATCCGCTCGCGGACGGCATGGTGGACGCGTTTCAGGCGGCGGGAATCCGTGCGTTCGGCCCCAACGCCAATGCCGCGATTATTGAGGCTTCCAAGGTGTTCTCCAAGAATCTGATGAAGAAGTACGGCATTCCCACCGCGAAGTACGAGGTGTTTGACGACCCCGCGAAGGCGATCGCATATGTAAAAGCGGAAAACACGGTTCCCGTTGTTGTCAAGGCGGACGGACTCGCACTCGGCAAGGGCGTGATCATCGCGCAGACCATCGACGACGCCGTGGCTGCAATCAAGTCCATCATGGAGGATAAGCAGTTCGGCGATTCGGGCAATAACATTGTTATTGAGGAATTTCTCACAGGACCCGAGGTTTCCGTGCTGGCGTTCACCGACGGCAGCTGCGTCAAGCCCATGGTCAGCTCCAAGGATCACAAGAGAGCCTATGACAATGACGAGGGACTCAATACAGGCGGCATGGGAACCATCAGCCCCAACCCGTATTACACGGACGAGGTTGCCGAGGAGTGTATGAATACGATCTTCAAGCCCACCATCGAGGCGATGAAGCAGGAGGGAAGACCCTTTAAGGGCTGTCTCTACTTCGGCCTGATGATCACGCCCAACGGACCCAAGGTGATTGAGTACAACGCGCGTTTCGGCGATCCCGAGGCACAGGTGGTACTGCCCCGGCTCAAGACCGATTTGGTCGAGATCTGTGAGGCTGTGATTGACGGAACGCTTTCCGATCTGGATATCGAGTGGTACGACGGCGCGGCGGCCTGTGTTGTCATGGCGAGCGGCGGCTATCCCGTTGCCTATAAAAAGGGAATCGAGATGTTCGGAATGGACGAAAACGGCCAGGTAGAAGGCGCGACGGTCTATCACGCTGGCACCAAATACGAAAACGGCAAGTTCTATACCAACGGCGGCAGGGTTCTCGGTGTGACGGCGACAGCGCCCACGCTGGATGAGGCTCTTGAAAAGGCGTACGCGGCGGTTGAGAGAATCAGCTTTGAGGGTATGCACTTCCGTCATGATATCGGTAAAACGAAATAAGCCGGATTAATAGGAATAATCAGGCACCGCGCTGAAAAACGCGGTGCCTGTTTTTTTTAGGATGCGCTTTTGATCTGCAATCTGAGTCTGTCTGAGATCATGGCGATAAATTCGCTGTTGGTCGGCTTTCCTCTGTCGGTCTGAATGGTATAGCCGAAGTAGGAATTCAGGATATCCACGTTGCCCCTGTCCCAAGCGACCTCGATCGCGTGACGGATGGCCCTCTCTACACGGGAGGAGGTGGTGTCGTATTTTTTCGCCACAGCAGGGTAGAGCTGTTTGGTGACAGCGTTGATGATTTCGGGATTGCGCACAGACATGATGATGGAGTCTCTGAGGTAGTGATACCCCTTGATATGCGCGGGGACTCCGATTTCGTGCAGGATCTGCGTCACCTTGAGCTCGATGCCGAATTCATCAAAAACAGCAGATCTCTGAAGGATCGTATCCGGTTTTTTCTTTATCAGGAGAGAAACCGTTTCGCAAAGCTGCTCCAGGTCGTAGGGCTTGAGAACAAAATAATCAGCTCCCGCGTTCATGATTTCGCGCTCCAGCACCGAGCTGTGGAAAGAAGAAAAAACAACGAATAAGGGCTGCCTGCAATTTTGTCGTTTGATGTTCCGCATAACACCGATCGCGTCCAGCCTTGTCATAAACGCGTCCATTACGACAACATCGGGAAGGTCGCTGAGAACTCTGGAGGAAAGCTCCTCGCCGTCCTTCGCGCAGAAAGTGGGAGAAATATTAAATTTTTGAAACAATTTCAAATGTTCCACCGAAAATTCCGCGCTCTCTTCTGTCAAAATCAGCTTTGTGGTATTGTCCATGTTCATTATCTCCTATCATTTTTTGATGTGAGATAATATTACCACAAATTGGCAGAGTTGGCAATAGTTTCCGAGAAAATTTTTTTATTTTTTTTGAAACTTCATTGATTCGAGGTTTTCTGACAACATACGAACCACAAAATATGGCGTTATGCGTGGTAATTCGACACCATAAATTGTGCAGCTACACCATAGCCCTCCTCAGGACGGTTGAGAAAAACGTGCGTGACCGCACCTATGATTTTTCCGTCCTGAACGATAGGTGAACCGCTCATGCCCTGTACGATACCGCCGCAGGAGTCCAGAAGCCTGCTGTCTGTAACCTTTATTACAAAATTTTCATTACTTGTCTCATCATCGTTGCATATTTTGGTGATCTCAATTTCATAGACCTGAGGATTCGAGCCTGAAACGGTGGTTATCATCTCTGCCTCTCCGGTTCTGATCTCGTCGAAGTCCGCAATCTCATAGCCGGGACTCTCCTCACGATTATTGTCGAATATTGTCCCGAATACTCCGCTTTCCGTATTCTTCGTCATAACGCCGAGGCTTTTGTAGGTGAAATAACCGTTCAGACTTCCCGGGGAGCCCACACTGCTTTTGGTCGCGGAGCTGATATTGGCGCTGACAATTTCCGCTGAACCGAGCGGAAGCAGCGCTCCCGTGTCCCTGTCGCATATTCCGTGCCCCAGCGCGGCAAAATAATGGTGCTCCTTGTCGTAATACGTGACGGTGCCGATTCCCGCGCAGCTGTCACGCACCCAAGCACCGAGAAGATAGACGCCGACGGTATTCTTCCTTGGAAGAATATTTTTCCTCAGCTCCTTGCCGTCCCGTGAGATGAGCATATCCAGACGTTGCCCTTCCGATTCCGTGGCAGCCTTCTGCAAATCCTCATTGCAGCGGATCTCAGTGCCGTTTACCGTTTTGATAATATCATTCACCTTGAGTCCTCCCGACTTTGCCGGGCAGACGTATTGGTGACCGTCAAAGTATTCCTCAAGGTTTACGATAATGACGCCGTCATTGTAGAACTTCACCCCGAACGGCTGACCGCCGAGATATACGGTTTGCTTTTGTTCCTCCGCTCCTGCGCCATAATTACCAAGCATGAGCATCAGGACAAGGGTGAGTCCCGTTATTTTGACAACAATTTTCAAAAAATCACCCTCTTTCTGTTGCCATTCTTATTTTTTCCGTATATAATGATAGATAAAACAGGGAAGTTCTTTTTTGAAATAATTGCATGACGGGAGGAAAATTATGCCTGAAAAAATCCGCGGATTAAGCGCCTCTGAGGTGTCGCAGCGCGTTTCTCAGGGAAAGGTGAATGCCGCTTCCACATTGAAAACCAAATCCATCAGCCGAATTTTTTACGATAATATTTGCACGCTCTTTAATCTGATCAATGTGCTGCTGTTCGTATCGCTGCTGTTGGTCGGGTCGTTTAAAAATCTGTTGTTTATCGGCGTTGTCTTTTTCAATACCGTTATCGGTATTGTTCAGGAGATACGTTCGAAGCAAAGCGTAGATAAGCTGACCATCCTTACAGAGGCAAAGGTCTCTGTTCTGCGCGACGGAGTTCTGACAGAAATTGCCAAGGATGAACTGGTGCTGGATGACGTCATTCATCTCGGCAGAGGCAGCCAGATTCCCGCAGACTGTGTGCTGCTCGAAGGTGAGTGCAAGGTCAACGAAAGTCTCCTGACGGGCGAAAGCGACCTGATCTCGAAGCACGAGGGAGAGGAAATGCTCTCCGGCAGTTTTATCGCGGCGGGAACCTGCTACGCGAGGATCACACGCGTCGGCGCGGATTGTTACGCAGCGAAAATCAATAATGAAGCAAAGTATATCAAAAAGAACAATTCCCGGATCCTGAAATCCTTTAAGTTTATTATCAAGCTGTGTACTATTATCATTTTCCCGATAGGCGCGCTGCTGTTTGGCAGTCAGTTTTTCTTCCACGGCGTCGATTTGCAGAACGCCGTTGTGGGCACTGTCGCTGCGCTTGTCGGCATGATCCCGGGAGGAATGATTCTGCTCACCAGTACCGTTCTGGCAGTGTCGATTGTCCGTTTGTCGCGCAAGAAGGTGCTTGTCAATGAGATGTATTGTATTGAGACCCTCGCGCGGGTGGATGTCATCTGTCTGGACAAAACGGGAACCCTGACTGCGGACGCGATGCACGTTTCGGATATCCGTCTGTTCGGCGCGGACAGGGAAGAGGTAATGACGGCGCTTGCCTCCGTTCACCACGCGAGCACGGAGGTCAACGCCACCATGCAGGCGATAGGAGATTATACGGAAAAAACGGATCCTCTCCCTGTTCTGGAATTTGTTCCCTTTGCCTCGGAAACAAAGTGGTCGGGCGGACGTTTTGATAATGGGAAAACCTATATACTCGGCGCCGCTGAATTTGTATTTTCTGATAAAGAAAAATACAAAGAGGTCTTTGACGCCATTGAAGAAATCGCGGAAACTGTCAGAATCGTCGTTCTCGCGTCTGCCGACAGTCCTTTGTCAGAGAAAAAGCTCCCCGGTGACCTCACGCCGATGGCGCTGGTACTGATTCGCGACACGCTGCGTGAGAATGTCAATCAGACGGTGGATTATTTCAAAGAGCAGGGCGTGACGCTCAAGGTCATTTCGGGCGACAGTGTCCACACCGTGCGCAATATCGCGCTGGAGACAGGGATAGAAGGCGCGGATAAGGCTGTCAGCATGACAGATATCAAAACCGATGAGGAGCTGGAGGAGGCTGCCGAGAAGTATAATATTTTCGGACGTGTCACTCCCGCGCAGAAGAAGAAGCTGGTACTCGCCCTGAAAGCGCACGGTCACGCCGTCGCCATGACGGGAGACGGCGTCAACGACGTTCTCGCGCTCAAGGAAGCGGACTGCTCCGTGGCAATGGCGTCGGGAAGCGAGGCGGCGCGCAACGTTTCCCAGCTCGTGCTGGTGGACAACGATTTCGGATCCATGCCCGAGGTAGTCGCGGAAGGCAGACGTACCATCAACAACATCGAGCGAAGCTCCTCGCTCTATCTTGTCAAAACGATCTATTCCATTCTGCTGTCCATTGTATTCACATTCTTCGCGCTGAAATATCCCTTTGAGCCGATTCAGCTCACGCTGATCGGCGGTCTAACCATCGGTTTTCCGTCATTTGTCCTGGCGCTCCAGCCGAATAAAAACATCGTCAAGGGCAATTTCACCAAGAATATTATCGCGAGGGCACTGCCTGCCGCCGTTTGCGTGGTGCTCAATGTTCTCGCAATGGCTGTCATGAGTATCTGGCTGGATATTCCCCAGGCGGAGATTTCCACCATCGCTGTCTATGTCACCGCTTTAAGCTGTCTGTTGCTGGTGATCCGTCTGTCGCTTCCGCTGAACGCGCTGAGAACAGCTATGCTGCTTGTCAGTACGGCGGGGCTGACGATCGCCTTCATCTTCTTTGGCGGCCTGTTCAATCTGGTGTTCCTCAGCACCTCCGCCATTATCACTTTGTGTGTCATGTCCGCCTGCACCTTCCTGCTCTTCAATCTGTTCTATAACATTGCGGACAAAATCATTGAATAGGACAAGAATCATTCTTATTCGGGTAAATAAATGACTATTTCCATACATCCGGACGCGGAAACAATTATTCAACTCCTCCGCCAAAACGGCTTTGAGGCATATGCGGTCGGGGGCTGTGTGAGGGACATCCTGCTGGGACAGGAGCCGCACGACTGGGATATCTGCACCTCAGCGACCCCGGCGGAAATGAAACAATGCTTTTCTGCTTACAAGACCTTTGATACGGGCATCGCTCACGGGACTATCACAGTTGTCATCCATCACCTGCCCTTTGAGGTGACGACCTACCGTGTGGACGGCGACTACAAGGATAACCGCCACCCAGAGAGCGTCACCTTCACACGCAGTCTCCGGGAGGATCTGGCGCGCCGTGATTTTACGGTGAACGCCATGGCATACAATGAAGAGAGCGGAACGGTTGACCTGTTCGGCGGAGAAAAAGACCTGCGCAACAAAACGATCCGCTGCGTGGGAAATCCCGACGAGCGGTTCAATGAGGACGCGCTGCGTATACTCCGCGCGCTGCGCTTTGCCTCCTGCTATGATTTTGCCATCGAATCCGCTACCGCTTCGGCAATTCGCGGAAACGCGGAATTGCTGCGCAACATCGCCGTGGAACGAGTTGCCGCCGAGTTTACAAAACTGATCTGCGGAGGGGGAGCGGAGCGGATCCTTAACGATTACCGTGAGGTGGTCGCCGTGTTCCTTCCCGAGCTGCGGGAGACCTTTGATTTTGAGCAAAGAAACAAGCACCACATTTTTGACGTCTATCATCATATCACTCACTCGGTCGGATTGATTGACCCGACGCCGCTTTTGCGCTATACCATGCTGCTCCACGACATCGGAAAGCCGAGGGCGTGTACCACAGACCAAAAGGGCGCGCGTCATTTCAAGGGACACCAGCAAATCAGCGCGGAAATCGCGTTAGAGGCACTCAGACGGCTGCGCCTACCCAACGCGCTGACAGAGGACTGTCTGGAACTGATTCTTTGCCACGACGTCCGCTACAGCGGAACGAAAAAACAGCTCAGGCGCCTCCTGAACCGCCTCGGAGAGGAAAAAACGCGTCTGCTGTTCAAGGTGCAGTACGCGGATACGCTTTCCCAGTCAGAGTACCTTCGTGAGGAGAAGCTTCTGTCGCTCGAAACCGCGAAGCGGCAGTTTGAAGAGATCGTGCGGGAAAGAGAGTGTGTCACTCTGCGGCAGCTGGAAATCAACGGAAGAGATCTGATCGGACTCGGCATCACTGACGGAAAGACGATCGGCGCGGTTTTGCGCGCGTTGCTGGAAATGGTGATGGACGAGGAGGTAGAAAACAAAAAAGCCGCTCTGCTGGAGCTGGCGGAAAGACTGAAGAAAGCCGATAAAAAAAGTCCAACCTGAGGTTGGACTTTTTTCTGAAAATGAATTAAATTCGGGCAACGCCCGATTCGACCGCGGCTTTTTTAACCGCCGCGGCGACCGTCTTGCCGACTCTGGGATCAAATGCATGGGGAAGGATGTAGTCGGCGCACAGCTTGTCGTCATCTACAAGAGAAGCGATCGCGTAGGATGCGGCAACCTTCATTTCCTCGTTGATATCGCTCGCCCTGCAGTCGAGAGCGCCTCTGAAAATACCGGGAAACGCGAGGACATTGTTGATCTGGTTGGGAAAGTCGCTTCTGCCCGTGCCGACAACAGCCGCGCCCGCCTTTTTGGCGAGGTCAGGCATGATTTCGGGGGTGGGGTTCGCCATTGCAAAGATAACAGGATTCTCCGCCATGGATTTTACCATATCCTCACTGACGCAGCCCGCCGCGGAGATACCGAGAAATACATCGGCGCCCTTCATGGCGTCCGCAAGAGAGCCTGTCTTGTGGTCGAGGTTGGTGATTTCCGCCATCTCGCGCTTGACGGCGTTGAGTCTCTCGTCGCCCTTGCAGATGATGCCCTTGCTGTCGCAGAGGGTAATATCCTTGACGCCCATATTCATCAGGTGCTTCGCGATGGCAATGCCTGCGGCGCCCGCGCCGTTCATGACCACCTTGACGCTCTCAAATTTTTTGCCGACGAGCTTGAGAGCGTTGAGCAGACCTGCCGCAACGATGATCGCGGTGCCGTGCTGGTCGTCGTGGAAGACGGGAATATCACATTTTTCCTTCAGTTTCTTCTCGATCTCAAAGCATCTCGGAGCGGCGATATCCTCAAGATTGATGCCGCCGAAAGAGCCGCTGATCAAATATATGGTATTGACAATCTCGTCAACGTCCTTGCTTCTGATGCAGAGGGGGAAGGCGTCCACATCGCCGAACGCCTTAAAGAGCGCGCACTTGCCTTCCATGACGGGCATACCCGCCTCGGGACCGATGTCGCCCAGACCCAGCACAGCGGTTCCGTCTGTGATCACCGCGACGAGGTTGTTCCTTCTGGTGAGAGTAAAGCTTTTGTCGTAGTCCTTTTGAATCTCGAGGCAAGGCTCGGCAACACCGGGGGTGTAGGCGAGAGCAAGCTCCTCGGAATTGGAAATCGGAACGCGTGAGATGACCTCGATCTTGCCGTTCCAGTCATAATGCAGCTTCAATGATTCCTGTCTGATATCCATGTTGATGACTCCTTTCAAACCTTACCTATTATAAACCGAAATCAAATTTTAGGCAATAGTGAAAACCCACTAATTGACAAAAGGGGGATTTTGATTTATTATAATAAATGCAAGTGCGCCGAACAGCCGCGGGCAGCTTCCGAAAGGGGCTGTGCGAGGAAAGTCCGGGCTTCACAGAGCGAAAATAACGGCTAACCGCCGCCGGGGGTGACCCCAGGGCCAGTGCAACAGAAAACAACCGCCGCTGAGCGCTTCGGTTGGTATCTCGGGTAGAAGACTCGACAGCAGTTGAAGCTTCTTTCCCGAACGGGGGCTTCAGTTCATGTCGCTTCCGCAATCGATGCCTTGGCAGGTAAGGATGGAAAGGTGAGGTAAGAGCTCACCGGAGGGCGGGAGACCGCTCTGCCGTGTAAACCCTATTTGAAGCAACACCGTGGTAGGACGCAAACGCTTGCTCGGCGTGTCCTTAGGAGGTGGCATTGAGCAGGCTCGGGTAACCGACTGCCAAGATAGATGGCTGTTCAAGACAGAAC
>ONSE01000017.1 GCA_900320415.1 uncultured Eubacteriales bacterium | reverse complement strand
TTCACTGGGACGCCTGTGACGGCGCCGCGCGCTACGGGGTGTTCATTCTGACAGAGAGCGGCTGGAAGGGTCTGGGAACCTCCAAAACGACGGAGTATACCAACAATAAGGTCAAGACGGGCGAGAGCTATACCTACACCGTCCGCTGCCTGGACAGCGACGGCGAGTTTGTCAGCGCCTACGACAAGGAAGGCCGGAGCTATCTCTATCTCGAGCCTCCCGTGATTTCCTCTCTGGAAACCACCGACAGCGGCATTTCCGTCAGCTGGAACGCCCTCAAGGGCGCCGAGCAGTACCGCGTCTACCGCAAAACGGGAGGCAGCGGCTGGCAAAGGATCGCCGACACCACGGAAAATACTTATCTTGACAAGACCGCTCCCTCGGGCGAAACGGTTTCCTATACCGTGCGCTGCATCAACGCGGACGCGACCGACTGGACGAGCTACTACAACAGCGGCAAGAGCGTGAAATACATCAAAACGCCGCAGATCACCTCCTTTGAGAACACCGGCAACGGCGTGACGCTGCGCTTCACCAAGTGCGAGGGCGCCGCGCGCTACGGCATATTCTACCGCAGCGGCGACGGCTGGAAGGGACTCCGCTCCACTGCCGACACCTACTACACCGACACCACCGTCAAAAACGGCGAGACCCGCGTCTATACCGTCCGCTGTCTGGACAGCGACTACGAGTTTATCAGCGGCTTCAACAAGGACGGCCGGGCAACGCGCTACTTCGCGCCGCCGCAGATCGCGTCCGTTTCCAAAAGCGGCACGGGCAACCTGATTTCCTGGAACGCGGTTGACGGCGCGGACAGCTACCGCCTCTACCGCAAAACGCTCACGAGCGGCTGGTCAAGGCTGTTTGACGGCACGGGGGAGACGTCCTATACCGACGCCTCCGCGCAGAAGGACAATGTCTACGCCTACACCCTGCGCCTGCTCGACAAGGACGGAAATCTCATCAGCTCCTATCTGGACGATGTAAAATACTACTATAACGGCGCGGTCGCCAACGGCAGGGTGACGGTCGGCGGCACCTCCTACAATTTCAGCGACGGCAAGCTCCGTCAGGGCTACGTCACCATCGACGGCGCGACCTATTACTTCACCTCCTCGGGCGAGATGCTCAGGGATTGTCTTGCCGGCTCCTCCGCGGAGGGCTTCCGCTACGCCGGCAAGGACGGAAGGATCGACTATCACTACACGGGTATCGCAAAGAATTCCTACGGCTCGTGGTACGTGGAGAACGGCGTTTTCAGCTTTGACGTCCGCAAGGCGGTCAGCCTGGACGGCAGCGACTGGAACATTCTCGACGGCAGGGCGGTCAAGGTCACGACCGAGTATGACGAGACCCTGCACAGAGCCCTCAAGCTGGTGGACAAGGTCTGCGACAGCAGTATGAGCAAGTCCGACAAGCTCTGGAAGATGTTCCGCTATATCCAGGACGCCTATATCGAGATGAACCCGCGCATTCCGCACTTCCACGGCGACGGCTGGGAGATCCTCTACGCCAATGATATGCTCGTCAACGGCAAGGGCAACTGCATCAGCTACGGCGCCGAGTTTGCCTTCCTCGCCAAGGCGATCGGCTACGAGAACGTCTACGCCTGCCACAGCGGCGGACACGGCTGGGCGGAGGTCGAGGGCAAGGTCTACGACCCCGAGTGGGGCAGACACCACTCTGATTACGATTATTTCGGCATCAGCTACACCAACAATCCCACCGATGTGGACTACAGGGGCGCGATTTCCGCGGGCTACTCCTGGATGCACGTCAAAATCTAGGGGGATAAAAGGAACATTCTATGGTATTCAGTTCAATTGTATTTCTCAGTGTCTTTCTTCCCGCGGTATTCCTGCTCTACACGGTGATACCCTCGCTCAAGGTCAGAAACGGACTGCTGATCGCGGCGAGCCTCGCGTTTTACGCCTACGGCGAGCCTGTCTATGTGCTGCTCATGCTGTTCAGCTCCGTGCTCAATTATCTTTGCGCCCTGTGGGTGGACAGAGATCCGCGGCAGAAGAGCAAGGCGGCGCTGGTGACGGCGGTCGCCGTCAACCTCGGCATCCTCGCGGTGTTCAAGTACACGGGGATGTTCGTTTCCACCTTCAACACCCTCACGGGGCTTTCGGTTCCCGTGCCTGAGATCGCGCTGCCCATCGGCATTTCGTTCTTCACCTTCCAGGCGCTGTCCTACGTCATCGACGTCTACCGCGGCGCGGTGGAGGTGCAGAAGAACTATTTCAACATTCTGCTTTATATCACCTTCTTCCCGCAGCTGATCGCGGGACCCATCGTCAAGTACAGGGATATCAACCGCCAGATCACCGACCGTGAGCAGAGCACCGAGAAAATCGCGAGAGGCTTCCGCCGCTTTATCGGCGGCCTCGCCAAAAAGGTGCTGATCGCCAACGCGATGGGTCAGGCAGCGGACGTCATCTTCGCGCAGGACACGGCTGCGATGGCGCTGCCGACCGCGTGGCTCGGCGCGGTTGCCTATCTTTTCCAGATCTATTACGATTTTTCGGGCTATTCCGATATGGCGATCGGCTTGGGACTTCTCTTCGGCTTTGAGTTCAAGGAGAACTTCCTCTATCCCTACGGCGCGGTCAGCGTGCAGGATTTCTGGAGAAGATGGCACATTTCCCTTTCCACCTGGTTCAAGGAATATTTGTACTTTCCCCTCGGCGGCAACCGTAAGGGAAAGGCGAGAACCGCGCTCAACCGCGTGATCGTCTTTTTCTTCACGGGTCTGTGGCACGGCGCGAACTGGACGTTCGTGCTGTGGGGACTCTGGCACGGGCTCTTCCTTCTGATCGAGGAGTATGTGCCGTTCATGCGGAAGCTGCCGCGCGCGGTGGGACATCTCTATACCCTCCTCGTCGTGACGCTCGGCTTCGTGCTCTTCCGCGCCGACACCATCGCCTACGGCTTCGGCTATCTCGGCAGGATGTTCGCGGGCTTTGAGATGACAGACGCCTCGCTGAGTCTGGTTCTCTCGCAGCTCACGCCGTGGTTCATCGTGATGCTCATCGCGGCGATCGTCGGCTGCGCTCCCATCCGTCCGCTGTCCGACAGGCTCCGGTCTGTCCTTTACGGAGAAGCGGAGCTGACCGCGGTCGGAAAGCTCGCGGAGGCGGCGCTCTATCTCTTTGCGGCGGCAGGACTTGTCTGGTGTATGCTGCGGCTCTCCACAGGCGCCTACAACCCGTTTATTTATTTCAGATTTTAGAAAGGCGGCGCGGCATGAAGAAAATCATATGCGGCTTATTCGTCGCCTTTTGTGTGGCGGTGTGTCTGATACCGTCGCTGGGTATGATCGTCCGTCCCACCACCGAGCCTGTCGGCAACGAGAGAAGGGCAAAGGCTCCCGACGCGGTGAAGAAGGACGGCAGCCCGAATTTCAGCTATCTGACGGAGCTGGGCGGCTACTATGAAAAGAGCTTTGCCTTCCGCCCCGAGATGATCTCCGCAGACGCGGCGGTTCAGGCAGGTGTGTTCCAAAGCTCAAGCGTGGACACCGTCATCACGGGCACGGACAGCTGGCTCTATTACACCTCGAGCGCCGATGATTATCTCGGAAGGAACACCCTCTCCGAGAGTGAGATCAACGGCGTGATACACAATCTCGGCATCATTCAGCGCTACTCGCAGGCGCACGGCGCGCGGTTCCTTTTCACCGTCGCTCCGAACAAAAACACGCTCTACCCCGACCATATGCCGTATTACTACGGACTGCGGGTTTCGGACGTTCACAACCGCGATCTGCTGCGGCAGGCGCTCGCGGGCACCGATATTGCCTACTGCGACCTCTTCGCGCCGCTCTCCTCGCAGAGCGAGACGCTCTATTTCCGGCGCGATTCCCACTGGAACAACAAGGGCGCGCTGCTGGCGTACAACGAGGTGATGAACGCGCTGGGCAAGGAGCACGACGATTATTCCGCCGCCGAGGTGACGCGGAAAAAGGACTTCGTCGGTGACCTGAGCAAAATGGTCTATCCGAGGGGCGGTGAAGCGGAGTACAATTACTACTACGGCGCGGAGAACGCCTACGGCTACGTCACCGATACACAGTCGGTGGAGGACACGCTGATCAAAACGCAGAACCCCAATGCGGCAGGCACGCTCTATATGTACCGTGACTCGTTCGGCAACGCGCTGGTGCCGTTCTTTGCCTCGGCGTACGGGAACGCCTCCTTCACCAAGGCATTCCCGATGAACGTCGCCGCCGATCTCGCCGCCGACAAGCCCGATACCTTTGTGATGGAGCTTGTCGAGCGCAACATCGGCTGGCTGATCACCATGCCGCCCCTGCTTCCCGCGGCGGAGACGACGCTCTTTCAGGCGCCCTCCGCTCTCGGCGGCAAGGCGGAGTTCACGGTCGCTCCCTGCGACTACGCGGCGGAGTATACCGCTGTTTCGGGCACGCTCAGCGGCGTGACTCTTGACAGCGGGGCGGAGTATTACCTCTCCGTCAATGATAAGGTTTATGAAGCCTACAGCCTCAAAACGGAGGGCGGCGACGGATTTCTTGTCTATCTCCCGTCTGACGCCTATCCCGCGGAGGCCGCGCTTGACATAAAGCTGATTGTGAAGAACAACGGCGAATACTATGAAATTACAGGAGGAAGCTATGAAGATTAAAGGAATAACCAAAGCGGCGGCGTTACTGCTCGCGATGCTGATGACGGCGATCGTGTTTACGGCCTGCGGCGACAAGACGGTCACGCTCAACGTCATCGACAAGGGCGCCAAGACAGAGGTGGAGGCGACTGTCGGCATGACTGTCACGGAGGTCCTCGAGAAGGCGGAGATGAAGATCTCCGAAAAGGACGAGACCGAGCCGAAGGCGGACGAGAAGATCACGGAGAGCACCGCTGAAATCACCATAAAGCGCTACGCCAAGGTGACCGTCAAGCAGGACAAGGACAGCAAGGTCATTGAGCTGGTCGGCGGCAAGGTCATCGACGCTGTCAAGCAGTCGGGCTTCAAGCTCGACGGCTACGCGATCGACGTTGACAGAGAAAAATACCTCGAGGACGGCATGGTGATCAACCTTGTCAAGGGCAGCACCGTCAGCCTCACCGTAGACGGCAAGACCACCGATTATCCCACCAAGGCAAAGACCGTTGAGGAGTTCCTCAAGGAGCAGAAGGTAACGCTCGGCGAGGACGACGAGGTCAGCGAGAAGCTCGACGCGGAGATCAAGGACGGCATGAAGATCGTCGTCAAGCGCGTGGAGTACAAGACAGAGGAGAAGAAGGAAAAGATCGCGTTCCAGAAGGAGGAGGTCGTCAGCGATTCCCTTTCTTCGGGCGCGAGCGAGCTGACCCAGAAGGGCGTGGACGGTGAAAAGACCGTCACCTACAAGGTAAAGTATGTTGACGGCAAGGAGGACAGCCGCGAAAAGGTAGAGGAAAAGGTCACCAAGGAGCCTGTCACCCAGATCATCACCAAGGGCTCCGCCTCTGTCAACAGAGAATACAGCGAGGTTTCCGATTCCTCCTCCTCCGAGTCCGGGCAGAGCTCCGAAAGCTCCCAGAGCTCACAGGAGGAGCAGAGCTCGCAGAGCTCAGAGCAGGAGCAGCCC
>ONSE01000117.1 GCA_900320415.1 uncultured Eubacteriales bacterium | reverse complement strand
GCCTGGGGCGCGAGAGTCCTGCTCGTCGGCACGGACGCCAACAACTGGGATTTCATCGAGAGTCTCGGCTTTACCGAGTACTGCAACTCCTCTCACGAGGACGCGATTGCCTGGGTAAAGGAGCAGACCAACGGCGTCGGCGCGGATATCGCGATTGAGGCGGTCGGAATCGCCCTGACAGCCTGCAACTGTCTGGAGGCTGCCGCTTCCGGCGGAAAGGTGATTTTTGTCGGCAATCCCCACGGAGACTTCACGTTCCCGCAGAATACCTACTGGCAGATCCTCAGAAAACAGCTTTCGATTTTCGGCACCTGGAACTCCTCCTACAGCGACACGCACAAGAGCGACTGGAACCTGGTCGTAGACGCGATGGCGAAGGGTAAAATCAACGCCGAAAAGCTGATCACACATAAGTTCACTCTTGCCGATATGGACAAGGGACTTGATATCATGAAAAACAACACCGAATTCTTCGCGAAGATCATGGTGGTAAATCAATAAGAGGTATGAAAATATGAGAGGAATGCTGTCGCCTTCTTTGATGTGCGCGGACGCTCTGAATTTACAGTCGGAGCTGGAGGCGCTTGACCGTCTGGGCGTGGACTATATTCACCTTGATTTTATGGATAACAAGTTTGTTCCCAACATCACGCTCGACGCGGAGCTGATCCGCGCCGTGAAGCGTGTTCTGGTCAATATGAAACGCGATATTCACATCATGGCAATCGAGCCCGAGCAGTATTTTGACCGCATGGAAATCGGTCAGGGCGATATTGTGTCGGTCCACTTTGAAGCGTGCGGCGGCCGTCTGCATGAGGTTATCGCGGATATCCGTCAGAGAGGTGCTTCTCCGTTTGTCGCCATCAGTCCCGATACCGAGCCCGAGGTGCTTGCCGATTATCTCGACGAGATTGACGGCGTGCTGGTAATGACGGTGTATCCGGGCTTCGCGGGCAGACCGATCGTCGAGGGCAGCTTTGACAAGATCAGGGCGGTCCGCGCGCTGCTGGACAGCAGGAGAGAGGGTATGCTTCTCGAGGTTGACGGTCACGTCAGCTGGGATTTGTGTCAGACGATGCGCGAGTGCGGCGGCGACCTTTTTGTTGCCGGCTCCTCCTCGCTCTATCAGCGGGGACTTGACCTCGCCGAGGCGGTGGAGCGTATGTCGGAGCTGATTGCTTAAATAGGATATAGGGGTGTATTTGTGGATTATCAGATTGAAGTCAAGGAGTTATTGATCACCAAGAACACAATGACTCTTACGGTCATGGGAACCATCACGGATCCCACCATCAATTCTCATTTTCTATCAAATCCGAAATTGGTTTTACATTTTAATAACGGCAAAGAGGACAGACGCATTCCGTTTGTCCTTTCAAATGTAACTCATATTGACGGAAAATGCTTTTTCTCGGGAAGATACAAGTACAGATTAAACCTGCTTTTCTGGAAAACCAGGAAAGAGTGTCTTCCGTTCGAGATGTATATGAATCTCGGGTTCGCGGATTTCTATGAGGAAAAGATCCCGGTGGATCTGACGCCCGAGGTGTTTGAGTCTGACGAGAGAAACTACCGTTTCTCCGTTCACGGCAACAAAATGGAGTTTGTTCCCGACAGAAGGAAAATACTCCACAATCCCATCGCGAGATTCTTTGTCAAGCTCGCGAACAACATCATCAAAATTCTGCTGTTTATTCTGACGATTGCCCTGATACCGTTCTTTATGATCGAGGGCTTGCTCCGCATGACGGGCATTATGAACCTGCCCGGGCGCTTTAATGACCCGAGCCCGCTCAAACGGTACATCGCGTATGTTTTCTGGCGTTTCTCACGCGTCTCCACCACGGATATCTCCGTCTGGAAGGCGAAGCGGTACCTGTTCAAAAAATGCTTTGGCTTTTATAAGGTCTTTCGCAGGGTAAAGCAGGACAAGATCACCTTCATCTCGCTCAGACGAGACGATTTGTCGGGCAATTTCGCCTTTGTTTATGACAAGCTCAAGGACGACAAAAACCTGGACATCAACTTTATTCTTAACGACCACACCATCGCGCATATGTCATTCAAGGAGATCAGGGCGTTCACCAAGGCGTGCGCGACCAGCAAGGTTGTGATCCTGGATGAGTTCACGCCGATGATCCATTATATTGATTTGAGGGAACAGACAAAGCTGATCCAGCTCTGGCACGCCTGCGGCGCCTTCAAAACCTTCGGATTTACCCGTCTTTCGAAGCCCAAGGGTTCACCGCAGCCCACCAGAAACCACAGAAGCTATGACTTCGTCACGGTCAGCTCCACCTACTGCAAGAAGTGCCACTCCGAGGGCTTCGGTATTCCCACCGATAACGTGGTGGCGACAGGTATTCCCAGAACGGACGTTTTCTTTGACGAGAACTACAAGGCAAACGCCCGCAAGAAGTTCTATCACGAGCATCCCACGTTCAGGGGCAAGAGGATTATCCTGTTTGCTCCTACCTTCCGCGGCATGGTAAAGGAGACCGCGTTCTATCCCACTGAGATGTTTGATATCTCAGAGGTATGTGAGAAGATTCCCGAGGATTACGCAATCATCATCAAGCACCATCCCTTCGTGAAGGATGTGCAGCCGATTCCCGAAAAATATGCCGACAGGGTGATCGACCTTTCGGCGGATAATGAGCTTAACGACCTGCTCTTTGTCACCGATGTCATCATCACGGACTATTCCTCG
>ONSE01000232.1 GCA_900320415.1 uncultured Eubacteriales bacterium | reverse complement strand
TCAACGGCGGGTCAAAACAGAGCAAAAAGACAAAAAACGGCGGTACTGCACCGCCGTTCCTGCTTACTCAAACTGAATGTCGCCTTCGTATTTCTTTTTGAAGATGTCAAAGAGCTTGTCGAGCAGCTCCTCGTCCTCGATGCTGACGTATTCCTCTGTTTCCTCGTCAACCGGGTTGACCTTGAGAATAACGACCTCGTCGGCATCCTCGTCGTTCTCGATCAGAACGATGTATTCCTCGCCCTCATACTCCACGAGGTCAAGAAACTCAAACTCCACCTCGTTGCCCTCTTCGTCCTCGAGGGTGATCAGGGTGCCTTCGCCTTCCAGTTCTTCGTTCAGAATTTCTTCGTTAGCCATATATTCCTTCCTTTCCGAAAGTATAACCTTCTCTGAGATACTACAAGTATAACACATAACTGTGAAAAGTCAAGTGGAAAACAGGGGGATTGCCCCGCCTAAATTTTCTTCTCGAACTCGCTGCCGCACTTCGGACAGCGCACGTTGTGCTTGCCCTTGATGGCGCGCACACGCAGCTGCGCCTTGCATGACGGGCATTTTAAGTAGCGGTAGGTATCGCGCTCGCGGAACTGCCGCCAAAGCAGCTGCACGCGCTTTTTGGCGGGTTCGTAGATCTTGCAGAAGCTGCGGTTCTCCTTGCTGCGCATCGTGATATTGCGCGAGAGCACACGGAAAATGAACCAGCCGAACAGTCCGAACTCGATGAGCATGATGATCAGGTGAGCGGTGCGGAAGAAGATAAAATGATTTACAAACCAGAGAATAAAATCCAGCGCCAGCAGAAAGACGTTGAGGCTGTCCATGCCGTAGCGCCCTTGCATAAACGCGGCGATTTTCTGAAAAAAGTTTTGCATAGTAACTCCTTTGGATGGGTGATGGGTGGTCAGTGGAGAGTGGTCAGTGGGGCAGTGGTCAGTGGGGGATTGGTAAAAGTCTGATGAACGCCTATCGGCGGGTAAGAACCCGCGGTCAATTCGCGCACTAAGGGATAGGTAATCCATTTGCAATGCGTTTACGCGTCAGCGTATAACAGTACAATAAGGTTTTTTAATTATACCCTTCCTTGGGCAAGGGGATTGGTCAAAATCTGATGAACGCCTATCGCGAAAACGTGCAGCGACCGTCAAACCGACGCCTTAGGCTGCGATTTAAAAATAGGAGGCGGTGAAGTAGATGTAGTTCAGGTCGCCGATGACGGCGGTGCGGTCGGTCTTGACCACGATGGTTTTGCGCTCGGACTGGGTCAGCTCCCTGATGAAGCCGCCCGCGTCGAGGGTTTCGGGAGTGGCTCCCGTCTTTTCAAGGAACTCCTCCATCGTCATCACAACGGAGTTGCAGCCCTCAAAAAAGTGCAGGTGCTCATAGTCCATGAGCTTGTATTCCTCGCGCAGCAGCTCGATGCCGATATCGACGTTGACGAGCTTTCCGATATGATCGGGCGCGTCGCCGAGAAACATTCCCGTCTTGCAGGCGCCGATGGATACGGTGAGATCGGAGTTCACCGCGAGGGCGCCGACGCCCGTGTCGCCGTTGAGTCCGCTGTTGATGTCGGCGCTGATGATATAGGCGGACGAGGCGTTGATCTGCTCGATGGCGTCGCGTACCGCGCCTCTGACCTCGCCCTGAAAGCCCGTTCCGAGCAGGCAGTCTACCACGATGTCAAAGCCCTCGAGGGCGGCGGGTACGCTCAGCGAGCCTTCCTCGGCTCCCATGCCGATCGCGGTCTGATAATAATACAGGCCGTCCTTCGAAAATTTGTCCGTTGCGCGGAAGATGGTCGGCGTCATGCCGTGACCGAGCAGAATGCACGCGAGAGCATAGCCGTCGCCGCCGTTGTTGCCCGCGCCGCAGACAATCGCGATCCTGCCCGTGAAGCGGACCGCGTCAAAAATGCCCTGCGCGGCGCGGCGCATCAGCTCCGCCGACGGGGTCTTGTTCGCTATGGTGTGCGCGTCAGACTGACGCATATTTTCAACAGATACTACAGGTGGCAGCATAAAAATCTCCTTTGGATAGGCGGACGGTGATCACGGCTCCCTCACCGCCTCATATGCCACGCGGGCGGAGTCCTCGTCCTGATTGCAGTACAGCTCCGCGAGCCTGACATGGTTGAACAGGTCGTCAAAAAACACCAGCAGCTTTACCATATCCTCCTTGGTGCGGGGGAACAGCGTCGCCTCCATGAGCTGACGGATCTGTTTTGCGGGCGTTGTGAGCGACGCGGTATTTTCCTCGCCGCGCTTCAGAATAAATATCGCCTTGATCGGCGCGATGCGGTTGCTGCCGATGTTCGACTTTCCCATCCACGGCGTTCCGCAGACATAATACTCATCGCCGATCCTGCGGATCAGCGGCTTGTCGTCGTTGATCATCGTGACACGGTCGCCGAACACCTTCCGCCAGTTGCGCGCGTGGGTCGATTTGCCCGTGCCGCTCAGGGCGGTGAACAGGTAGCCCTCGCCGTCCAGCTCCAGCGCCGACGAATGGAAGAAGCAGCCGTTATGGCTGCGCAGCAGCTCTCTGCTGATGTTCGTCAGCACCAGCGCGTCCTCCGCCAGGTAGGGCAGACAGGGCGTTTTGCTCCCCGCGATGTAGTCATCGATCTCCTGCGCCGTCACCGACGCGTCAAAGTCGAAATCCTCCGATTCGGTGCGGTAAGGCTCGATCCGCCGCGCCGTCTCGGGCGTGACCGGCTCGATTCGTATCTTCAGCTTTGCTATTTCATAAACAGGCATCTCCGCCCTCCGTTTCCTTATCTACGTGTATTTCTACTGCCATTTTATCCCATTCCTCCCTCCTTGTCAATATTTTAAATCGCGGCCTATAGGTTTGGCTTGACGGTTGCTGCACGTTTCCGCGACAGGTGTTCATCAGACTCGCACCAATCCCCTTGCCCAAGGAAGAGTTTTCTTGAAAACCCTTATTGCACTGTCAAACGTTTGACGCGTAAACGCATTGCAAAT
>ONSE01000167.1 GCA_900320415.1 uncultured Eubacteriales bacterium | reverse complement strand
TTTGGTTGATTTTCTTTTTTTTCCGTGTTAGAATAGAGGTCGCGAAAAGGGGTAGAAAAATGAAACGAACCAATAACATCAAAAGCAGCGTTTGTCTGTCGCTGACCGCCCTGATCTGGGGCGTGGCGTTTGTGTTCCAGTCGATGGGCAATAACTATATGCAGCCGTTTACCTTCAACGCGGCAAGAAATCTTCTGGGATGTCTGGTGCTGGTTCCGCTGGTGATTCTCAGACTCAAAAAACCTGAGCTGCTGCCGGGCGATGGGGAAAAGCACGTGATTGACAGGCGTGTGACGATCATCGGCGGAGTCTGCTGCGGCCTCGCATTAGCCACCGCGGGAATGTTTCAGCAATACGGCGTCAAATACACTACCGTCGGCAAGGCGGGCTTTATCACCACGCTCTATATCATTCTCACACCGATTTTCGGGCTTTTTCTTAAGAAGAAGTGTCACTTCACCGTATGGATAGGCGCTGTCGGAGCGGTTGTCGGCTTGTATATGCTCTGCATCACGGAGTCTCTCTCGCTTTCGGCAGGTGACCTGCTGGTGTTTATCTGCGCAGTGTTTTTTGCCGTCCATATTCTGGTCGTCGACTATTTTTCACCAAAGACAGACGGTGTGCTGCTGTCCTGCATTCAGTTTTTTGTCTGCGCCCTCACCTGCGGCGTAATCGCCCTGATCGCGGAGCAGCCCTCGTGGGAACAGCTTGCGCAGGGGGCGGTTCCGATCCTCTATACGGGAATCATGTCGAGCGGCGTGGCGTATACGCTGCAGATCATCGGTCAGAAGAATTTCAATCCCACCATCGCCGCCATGATCATGAGTCTGGAATCCGTTATTTCCGCCGTGGCGAGTTATTTCGCGTATCGGATGGGATTTCTGACGCAGGATCAGAGCATGACAGCGGTCCAGATCCTCGGCTGCCTGATCATGTTCTGCTCGGTGATTTTTGTCCAGCTGCCGTTTGACAAGCTGCGCCAAAAACATTGACGGATAATGGTTTGTGTGGTATACTGTTCTCACATATCAAACAGGCTTTGCGTTATTTCGACTTCCGAAATGTAATAGAGAATGCGGTGGGAATCCGCAGCAACTGTCATTACTGTGTTTGGCGTCCGCCATCAGTCAGATCGCTTCCGCATCGCCTTGGATTTGCATTCTTGGACAAGAAGAAGCGCAGCCAAACATCAGCCGCTCAGGCGGTTCTTTGTGTTGTGCTTTTCTGAGTAAATCGGAAAAGCATTTTTCTTTGCTTGCCGAAAAATTTTGGAGGAAACCATGAAATTACTCGCAAAAGCATTTGTATCAACCACCCTGGCGGCAGCCATGACCGTATCCGCGTGCGCCGTATCATTCAGCGCGCAGGCTGCCGAGACGGGAAAAATCAGGCTGATCGTCAAAAACGAAACCTATTCCGCGGCACAGGGCGCGAAGTGGGACGGTGTACTGCTGGACAAGACCGTCGATATCTCTGAAGCGGGCGACGCACTTTCCACCGTACAGAACGCCATGGCGGAAACGGACTACGAGCTGACCGTTGCCTCTACCCAGTGGGGTTCCTACATCTCCGCGGTAAACGGTGTGGCGGAAAACGACGCGGCTGCCTACAGCGGATGGATGGGCGTGCAGAACGACTGGGTCGTCAACAACAACCTCGCCTACATCGATCTCAGAGACGGCGACACCTTTGAGGTCGTCTATTCCGTCACGATGGGCGTTGACATCGGCGCGGACTGGACAAATACCAGCACCGCTCTGAAAGCGCTTTCCATCGACGGCATGAGCCTGAACGAAGAGTTTAGTCCCTCAAATACAGACTACACAGTGACCATAGGAGCGGAGGAGAAAACGGTTTTCGCCCTTCCGACAGCGGAAAACAAATACTATCAGGTACGCACCTATAAAAATGAATATACTCCCTCCGAGTACGGCTGCAGAACAACGGACGCCATTGAAGTGAAGGCAGGGGACACTCTCTATATCGGCGTCGGCAACGAGAATTGGCCTGGCTCCTATCCTGCGGAGACAGTTTACAAGGTTCACTTCATGGAAAAGCCCGCGGAGCTGGGCGATGTCAACTTTGACGGCGTGCTGAACATTACGGATGCAACCATGATTCAGGCGGCGAGCATCGACCTGATCGATTTCTCACCTCTGCAAAGAGCCCTCGGTGACTACAACGGAGACGGAAGAATGTCCATTCTCGACACGACGGCAATTCAGTACGCGATCGCGTAAGAGCCTATTATGAACAGATTGATCAAAAGCGCCTTTGCGCTGTTTCTGACCTTACTCCTCCTCTTCCACTGCGCCGCCGTTTACGCGGACGGCGGATTTGAGGAGAAATACAGCTCCACTGCCGCCCATTTGCAGACCTGTCCCACTCCCGAGGTGGGTTCCATCGGCGGCGAATGGCTCGTGATCGGGCTTGCGCGCAGCGGCAGGATTTCCCGGGAAATGAAAGAGGGATATTTCCGGAACGTTCTCCACTTTGTGGAGGACAAGGGCAGCGCGAAGCTCGACCGTTCCAAATCCACCGAGAATTCCCGCGTCATCCTCGCTTTGACAGCCATCGGCAAGGATGTGACGGATGTGGCGGGTCACAACCTGCTCGAGCCGCTCGCGGATTTCAAGTTTGTTGTGAAGCAGGGACTCAACGGCGCGGTCTGGGCGCTGATCGCCCTGGACAGCCTGCAATATGATATCCCCGAGACCACGGCACAGGAGCCGACCACAAGAGAAAAGCTGATTGCGTATCTTCTTGACAGACAGAACGAAAGCGGCGGCTGGGATATCAAGGACAGCTACGCCGACCCGGATATGACGGGAATGGTAATTCAATCGCTTGCCCCGTATTATTCACGGAATCAGGAGGTGAAGGAGGCCGTGGACAGAGCGCTGACAACGCTCTCGGAGACCCAGCTCGAGAGCGGCGCGTTTGTCACCTACGGCTCCCAGACGCCCGAAAGTGCCGCCCAGATGCTTACCGCTCTCTGTGCGCTCGAGATAGAACCGAGGGAGGACAGCCGCTTTATCAAAAACGGCAGCAGCATCCTCGACAATCTGTTGTCTTTTTCGGTGGAAAACGGCTTTGAACACTTTAAAAATGACGGTTACAACCAAATGTCCACGGAACAGGCGTATTACGCCATGACGGCACTTTACAGGCTGGAAAACGGTGAGGCAGCGCTCTATGATATGTGCGACACACTGCCGGTGTATGACGTCAACCTGGACGGCAAGGCAAATATCTCCGATGTGACGCTGGTGCAGCAGTATGTCGCGGAGCTGTGTGACTTCAATGCCAGACAGCTCAAGGTGGCGCACGCCTATCCCGACGGAAACATCAACATCTCGTACGCCACTGAAATCCAACGGTACATATCATCGCAGTAAGGCAGGAAGAAAATGCAAAATCTGTTCACTCTGATAAAAAAATACAAAGTCACCCTCATCATAGCCGCAGCAGTTGTTGCGGCTTTCGTTGTTGCCTTCATGTCGGGCGGCAGTATCAGCGGGCTCAAGGCAAATCCTGCCGCCACAGCTGCAACCGCAGATTCTGTTGCTCCTTCGGCTGCCGAGATTGTTACAAAAGCATCAGTCCCTCCGACCACTGAGGAAACCGGGCAGCAAAAAGAAACCGAGACGGAAAAAATTGCGGACACGGAGACTGTTTCCGCGGCCTTTGCGACTGCAGTCAACAGCGCGGAAACGGTTCAGACGGTTCCGGCTGAGGCTTCGGAGGAAGAACCTGAGGAAGAGCCCCGTCCCGCCACCGATAAATACAAAACCGACCCTGTCCCGAGCGGAAAGCCTGAGCCGATCGAGCCGCAGGTGCAGACAACGCAGGACAATACCTTGAAATGCACGCTTTCCATCAGCTGCGCGAATGCATTGAACCATCCCGGCGATCTGGATGAGGAGATCATGGAGATCCTTCCTGCGGACGGCTGGCTTTTGAAGCCCGAGCAGTTTGAGTTTACGGAGGGTGAGTCTGTCTATGACCTGATGGTCAGGGTGTGCAGGGAGAGGAAAATCCATTTTGACACTACCTTCACCCCGATTTACAATTCCGCCTATGTCAAGGGCATCGGAAACCTGTATGAGTTCGACTGCGGAGAGAATTCGGGCTGGATGTACCGCGTCAACGACTGGTTCCCGAACTACGGCGTTTCGCGGTACGTCCTGAAAAACGGAGACACCGTCTCGTTCCTCTATTCCTGCGACGGAGGCTTTGATGTGGGAGAAAGACAGTGAAAGACAGCTTCTCGAAAATGCACCCCTTTGTCAATTTTGTTTATTATACGACAGTAATCCTGCTTTCCATGTTTATCATGAATCCTGTCTGTCTGTTTCTGTCACTGTCCTGCGCGGTGGCGAACGCCGTTTATCTGAACGGCAAAAAGTCCGTGCTCTTCGGACTGAAATTCGTACTGCCAACGGTTTTGACAGTGTCGCTGATCAACCCCGTCGTCAATCATCGGGGAACGACGATTTTGTTCTACCTTCCCTGGAATAATCCGTTCACTCTGGAATCCGTTATCTTCGGCGTCGCCTCATCCGTGATGGTGGGCAGCGTGGTGTTCTGGTTCTCCTCGGTGAACACGGTGATGACGTCGGACAAGTTTGTTTATCTGTTTGGGAGAATCATTCCGTCGCTGAGCCTGGTTCTCACCATGTCGCTGCGGTTTGTGCCAAAATTCACTGCAGAGTGGCAAGAGGTCAAAAACGCGCAGAGATTAATGGGTAAAAAACGGCAGAGCGGATTTTTGCCCCGACTGAAGGAGTTTGTCCGGACACTTTCCGTTATGCTTTCGCGCACCCTTGAAGGCTCAATCGAGACTGCGGATTCCATGAAAGCGAGGGGGTACGGCTTAAAGGGCAGAACCGCGTTCTCGGTTTTCCGCTTTACGCGCGGAGACCTGATTTTTCTTGTGATCATCGTTCTGCTGACAGGAGGGATAATCACGTCGCGTTTTCTGAAAACAGCAAGCTACAGTTATTTTCCGACGCTCAAAGTGCTTGCGTTTTCCCTGTCAGATTGTGTTTTTTATGTTGTTTACGCGGCGCTGCTGCTGATGCCGCTGATATTGAATATAGGGGAGGAATATCGTTGGCGCAAATCACAACAGAGCATCTGAGTTTCTTTTATCCCGAATCAGAGCACGCTGCGCTGTCCGACATTTCCCTGACAGTGGAGAGCGGCGAGTTTGTGACCGTTTGCGGCGCGTCGGGCAGCGGAAAAAGTACGCTTCTGCGGATGTTCAAACCGTCGCTCAGTCCTCACGGCAGAGTTGCCGGTGCGGTGCATTATAACGGACAGCCCGTCACGCGGCTCAGTCAGAGAGAAGAATGTGAAACCATCGGGTTTGTGCAGCAGTCTCCCGACAATCAGCTCGTGACCGACAAAGTGTGGCACGAGCTTGCCTTTGGCTTGGAAAGCCTGGGGCTTGACAACGATACGATCCGGCGACGGGCAGCGGAGACCGCCGCCTTTTTCGGTATTGAGGCGTTTTTTGAAAAAAACGTGTCTGAGTTATCGGGCGGTCAGAAGCAGCTGCTCTGTCTGGCCTCCGTCATGGCAATGCAGCCCGAGATCCTGATTCTCGATGAACCGACCGCGCAGCTGGATCCTGTCGCGGCAGGGGAGTTTCTGTCTTGTCTGCGGAAAATCAACCGCGAGCTGGGCGTCACGGTGATTGTGTCCGAGCATCGCCTGGAGGAGCTCTTTCCTGTCAGTGACAGGGTGCTGATATTGGAGCAGGGACGAGTCCTTGCCAACGGAACCCCCTCCGAGCTCTGCGGTCAGATGTGCCCTGACAGCTCTGCATGGAATTTCATGCCATCCGCCGCGCGCATCAGGCATTCGGTCGAGCTGAAGCGGGATGATTGTCCGCTGACCATCGCGCAGGGCAGGAAGTGGCTGCGTCGGTATGCGGATTCCCATCCCCTCAAAAATCTGTACCCCGAAGAGATTCCGCCCTGCGGAGAAACCGTGCTTTCTATCAAGGACGTCCGGTTCCGCTACGAAAAATCCTCCCCCGATATTCTCAAGGGGCTCAGCTTTGAGGCGGAGAGGGGAGAGTTCATTGCGATTCTGGGCGGAAACGGCGCGGGAAAATCCACGCTTCTTTCCCTGATCGGCGGTCTCCGTCAGCCATACAGGGGGAAGCTTGCGAAACAAACCGACCGTTGTGCCGCTCTGCCGCAGAATCCGCGCTCCATTCTCAGCGGCAGCTCCGTCCGTCAGTCCATGGAGGAGATGTTTGAATACCGCGGTCTTTCCGCGGAAGAGAAAGAGCGGCAAATCAACGAGGCGGCGGCACTCTGCGGGCTGGAAGCCCTTTTGGGGCGTCACCCGTTTGATTTGTCGGGCGGCGAGATGCAAAGAGCGGCATTGGCAAAGGTGCTGCTGGCGAGTCCCGAGCTGCTTCTGCTCGATGAGCCGACAAAGGGACTTGATGAGGATTTCAAACGCCGGTTCGCGCAAATCCTGTATTCACTGACGGAAAGCGGTGTCACCGTGATCATGGTGAGCCATGATGTGGAATTCTGCTCACGGTATCCGCACAGGTGCCTGATGATGTTCAACGGTGAGCTGGTAGCTTCAGGCACACCGCGGCAGTTCTTTTCCACCAACAGCTTTTATGTCACAGCTGCGAGACGAATGTCAAAGGGAATAATCGACAGCGCTGTCACGGCGGAAGATGTCATCTACTGCTGTACAGGACAGCGGCAGGATGATCACCCGGATAAACCGGTGCGGAACCCATTGCAAACACAAACAGCGGAAAGGAAAACGCAGCCTGAAAAAAAGAAGCTGCCGTTTTGGAAAAAGCTGCTTGCCGCTGCGGGCGCCCTCCTGCTGATTGCGGGGATCTGCATAGATACGGAAATCCTCTCCTTTGGAGAACTCCCTCTTTGGGCAAAGGTGGCGGTGATCGCTGTTCCTTTGACGATGGAAATGCTGGCGTTAGGCGGCATTTCCAAAAAGCCGATCGATTACTCTCAAAGAAGCAGGCTGCCGAAACGGACAGTTGCCGCTTCGGCGATGATACTTCTCGCCGTTCCGCTCACTATTTTTGTCGGAACCACTTATCTGTATGACCAAAAGTTTTTATTTATCTCCCTGTTGGTGCTTTTGGAGGCAATGCTGCCGTTTTTTCTGGTGTTTGAGGGAAGAAAGCCTCAGGCGAGAGAGCTGGTTATCATCGCGGTAATGTGTGCCCTCGCTGTCGCGGGACGGACGGCATTTGTGGCGCTTCCGCAGGTGAAGCCCGTTATCGCGCTGATTATTATTTCAGGCGTCGCATTCGGAGCGGAAGCTGGTTTTATGACAGGGGCAATGACCATGCTGCTGTCTAACATCTACTTCGGACAGGGAGCTTGGACGCCGTGGCAGATGTTTGCGGCGGGTATTATCGGTTACATCTCAGGGCTGCTGTTTCAAAAAGGTTTATTGAGAAGGAGCCGCGGTGCGCTCTGTGTGTTTGGTTTTATCATGACCGTGATGGTTTACGGCTTGATCATGAACTTTTCCACGATGGTTCTGGTACGCGCGCCCATGAATACGGCGTCTTTGATCGCATACTACGCCCAGGGGTTGCCCATGGATATCATTCACGCGTTATCCACTTTTTTTATTTTGTTTTTTGCCGCCGAGCCGATGCTCGAGAAGCTGGACAGGGTAAAAACAAAATACGGACTTCTCCGTTAAGGCCTGACAATGCCATTGAAATATCTCCCGCGTTTTCACTCTTGTATGATAAGGGAAAGGAAACGGCGATGAGGGCTGCCGCAGCCTTCACCGCCGTTTTTTTAAAGAACGAAGGAAAAATATCATTGTGATTCAGAATCAAGTGCGATTGACTTGTCATCGGTTTGATTTCGTGATAGAATAGAGCAGACCGAGGGTTTCCCTTGACCGCAGGCCGGACGCCTCTGAGAAAACAGGCAGCGGGAGATCGGATAACAAGGGAATTATTAACGATACGATAACACTATCATTTATGTAAAGGACTGAATCATGAAAATCGTAATTACAGACGCGCAAACGGTTTTTGACCAATATGTGAGCGCGGACACATTAAAACAATTCGGAGAGGTTGTGGAAAACGGTCTGTTAACGTATGAGGAGGTCCCGGAAGCCATCGCGGACGCTGATATCGTCATCTGCAACAAGACGCTTCTCAACGCTCACAGTCTGCGTCTTGCGAAGCACCTGAGATATATCGGCCTGTTCGCGACAGGTTACAATAACATCGACGTGGAATACTGCAGGCAGCACGGTATTACGGTCTGCAATGCGGGTTCATATTCAACGAACGCGGTCGCACAGCACACCTTCGCGCTGATTTTGGAGCATTATAATAAAGTTGCGCGATTCAATGAATATGTGCAGGACGGAAAGTGGAAGAGGAGCCCTACCTTCTCACCCTTTGTCTATCCGCTCAACGAGCTGGCGGGTAAGACGATAGGAATTGTCGGATTGGGAGCTATCGGACAGGCTGTCGCGAAAATCGCTGATGCCTTTGAAATGAAAGTTCTTGCCTGCAACCGCAGCCCGAAGCAAGCGGACGGCGTGACGATGGTCAGCCTTGAGGAGCTTCTCACGCAGAGTGATATTGTCACTGTTCACTGTCCCTTGAACGACGATTCACGGGAAATGTTCAACAAAGCTTCCTTTGCCCGAATGAAGCAGGGCGCTCTCTTCGTCAACACCGCCCGCGGCGGAGTAATGGTTGAGCGGGATTTGTTTGACGCGCTGCAAAGCGGACACCTTTCGGGGGCTTGCATCGATACGCTCAGGGTAGAGCCGATGGAAGAGGATTGTATTCTGATGTCGGCGAAAAACTGCATCATCACGCCGCATATCGCATGGGCTCCTGTGGAAACCCGCCGGCGTCTGATGGGGATTGTGGCGGAGAACATCAGAAGCTTTCTGGACGGTACTCCCGTAAATGTGGTAAGCTGAGAAACTTGCGGATTTTTCACGGGGAATATTGACGATTACACCTGGCTTTGTTATAATTGATGTAAATCTGACAAATCGGAGGTTATTATGACAGGAAATGTAAGACCCGAAACAATGGAAAGAATTACAACTCCCGCACTTGCCGAGGCTTTTATTGAGGAGCAGGTCAGGGAGTTAAGAGAACAGATCGGCGACAAAAAGGTTCTGCTTGCCCTCTCGGGCGGCGTAGACAGTTCCGTTGTTGCCGCACTGCTGATCAAGGCGGTCGGACAGCAGCTTGTCTGCGTTCACGTTAATCATGGCCTTCTCCGCAAGGGAGAGCCTGAGCAGGTGGTAGAAGTATTCCGTAACCAGATGAATGCGAATCTCGTCTATGTGGACGCAGTTGACCGTTTTCTGGACAAGCTCGCAGGAGTCGCGGAGCCTGAAAAGAAGAGAAAGATCATCGGCGCGGAATTTATCCGCGTATTTGAGGAAGAGGCGAGAAAGCTTGATGGCATCGAGTTTCTCGCGCAGGGAACCATCTATCCCGATATTCTCGAAAGTGATGGGGTAAAGGCGCATCACAACGTCGGCGGACTTCCTGAGGATCTGCAGTTTGAGCTGGTCGAACCCGTGAAGCTGTTGTTCAAGGATGAGGTAAGAGTTGTCGGCAAGGCGCTCGGACTGCCGGACAACATGGTATTTCGTCAGCCCTTCCCGGGTCCGGGACTCGGCGTGCGCTGCCTCGGCGCCATCACCAGAGACAGACTGGAGGCGGTTCGCGAGAGCGACGCGATTCTCCGTGAGGAATTCGCGAAGAACGGTCT
>ONSE01000023.1 GCA_900320415.1 uncultured Eubacteriales bacterium | reverse complement strand
TATCGCGTAAATGTGCAGCAACCGACTTACCAAACCTATAGTCCGCGATTTAAAAAATTTAAGGGTTTTTTCAGGGTGGGGGTGTACACTGGGGGTGCAATCAAAAATAGAACTTGCAGAAATGCAGAGAGGAGTCAAGACAATGAGAAAAAGTAAAGTATTGGCAGTGACGCTCGCGGCTGCTGTTGCCGCTTCGTTTCCCGTCAGCGTGATGGCGGCGGCGAAATCCGTGAAGCTCGGAGACGTCAACGGCGACGGCGTTGTGTCGATCCCCGACGTCACCGCGATCCAAAGGTATGCGGCGGATCAGATCACTCTCGATGCGGCAGGTCTGAAGGCTGCCGACGTCAACGGCGACGGACTGGTGAATATCACCGACGCCACCCTGATCCAGAAGTACCTCGCGGATCTGGATACGGGCTTTGCCATCGGCGACGAGGTCGAGGTTGAGACACAGGCGGAAACGACCATTGCTCCGACTACGGAGGAGCCGACGGAAACCCCGACAACCGCTGCTCCGGTTACGGAGGAACCGACGGAAGTCCCGACGACCGCTGCTCCGACTACGGAGGAACCGACGGAAGTCCCGACGGCCGCTGCTCCGACTACGGAGGAGCCGACAGAAGTCCCGACGACCGCTGCTCCCACCGAACCGACCACAGAGGTGACTGAGCCGACCACTGTCAGCGAGGACGCGTGGAAGCAGAACACGGGCGTCATCACCCTCAGCAATGACGGTATCACCGTGACGGGCGAGGGAATCAGCGTCGAGGGCAATATCGTGACCATCACCGAGGGCGGCGACTGGGAGGTTGTCGGCACCTGCGACGACGGCATGATCTACGTGAACACAGGCGAGGAGAAGGACGTCAACGACAAGGTCAAGTTCCGTCTCAACGGAATGAGCCTGACGAATCCCTCCGGCCCCGCGATTTACTTTGACCGCTGCAAGAAGGCGTTCATCACCCTCGAGAGCGGCACCGTCAACACCGTGTCCGACGGCTCTGTTTACAGCGAAGCCTGCGCCGACGCGAAGGGCGCCATCCAGAGCGACGACTCCCTTGAGATCAAGGGTAAGGGTACGCTCAAGGTCAACGGAAACTATAAGCACGGCATCAGCTCCTCGGACGATATTGTGATCGAGAACGGCACCCTTGATATCACCGCCGTCAAGGACGGACTCCACGCCAATGATTATATCACGCTTGACGGCAAGAACATTTCTCTCACCGTCAACGCGCAGGGCGACGGCATCGAGAGCGAGGGCTATCTCACCGTCGGCAAGGCGACGCTGAATCTCTCGGGCGGCGGCAAGGGTCTGAACGCCGCAGACTATATCACCCTCAGCAGCGGCAGCTATACGATTGATACCACCGACGACTGTATCAACAGCAACGCGGCGGTTACCATTGAGGACGGCACCTACAGCCTGACCTCGGGCGATGAGGCGGTCACGGGCGACAGCATCAGCATCGCCGGCGGCAGCTTTACGCTGACAACCACGGGCAAGGGAGTGAAGGCGACCACCGACATGAACCTCAGCGGCGGCAGCTTTACCGTCAATTCCGCCGATGACAGCATCCACTCCAACGGAAGTATCACCATCACGGGCGGCACCTATGACATCACCTCGGGCGACGACGGCGTTCATGCCGACAGCGCCCTCACCATCGAGGACGGCAGCATTACCGTCAACAGGAGCTACGAGGGACTTGAGGCGAACAATATCGTCATCAACGGCGGCACCATGTTCGTGACGGCGAGCGACGACGGCGTCAACGCCGCAGGCGGTCAGGATCAGAGCTCACAGGGCGGCAGACCCGGTCAGAATACTTTCAATCCCGGCGGCTCTTCCTCCACCGCGAGCATCACCGTCAACGGCGGCTATCTCTTTGTTGTTGCCTCGGGCGACGGCGTGGATTCCAACGGCTCGCTCAGCTTCAACGGCGGAACCACCATTGTGCAGGGTCCCTCCACGGGCGGCAACTTCAGTGTGGACGCCGACGGCAATGTGGGCTTCAACGGCGGCGTCGTCATGGCGGTCTGTTCCTCCAACGCGATGTGGGAGGATATCAACGGCAAGCTCGGCAGCGCGGTCTTTACCAAGTCGGCGGGAAGCGTTTCGAAGGACGGCGTAATCGCCGTGACAGACGCGAACGGCAGCGTTCTCTCCGCGGTGAAGAGCAGGATCTCGGGCAGCGTCGGCGTGCTCTACTACAACGGCAGCTACAGCGGCAGCCTGACAAGCTGCAAGGCGGTGACGAACGGCAGCTACAGCGGCAGCTTTGACGCTTATGGCTACGCAGAGGGCGGCACCGTGAGCGGCGGCACGACCACAGCGCTTTCTCAGACCTCCTCGGGCGGCGGCCCCGGCGGTGGCGGCGGACGTCCCGGCGGACGCTTCTGATAAGGCAGACAGTACATCTTTGGGGGATATATTGCAAATAGAGGGGGCGGCTCGGTGAGCCGCCCCCGTCTTGTTGTTATGAATCATTATTTCGCGCGGTTTCTCTTTTCTCTCTGTGCCATCTTTACCACACGCGGGCGGTTGAAGCGCTGCATGATGACAAAAAATGAGTCAAACAGCGCGCCGCCGAGAGAGGTGAAAAAGAACACCGGGAAATCCCCGAACGGGATCGCCGCGAGCAGCGGCAGGAAGGAGAGAAGGATGATCGTTTCGTGTACCAGCTCCGACTGGCACATCGCCTGCGCGATCTCGTCCCAGCTGTGAAGGCTCGGGTCAAAGCTCTCGGGAGAATAGGTGGGCATTTTCCCTTTCCGGTTCTTGACGCGCAGCGCCTGATAGAGCTTCTTCTCCCACGGGCGCTGACGGAAGTACGCCGCGTTGTAATCGGCGCGGTTGCGCATGACTGCATTGAAGATCAGCCCCACCAGCAGCCGCATGAGAAAGTGGTAGGCGATGGTGCCGCTGGTGATGGCGAGCGACAGGAAAACCCCGAGTGAAAAGAAATAACGGAGCGCGGAAAATACCGCCGTCAGCAGCAGCGTCACGAGAGCAACGGTTTTCATTATTCTCGGCATGGTTTTCTCACATTTCCGTTATGCTCTCAAGCATGGCTATCAGGTTCTCGGGTGAGAAGCGGCTGTCCGCGTCAAACGCCGCGTTCAGCGCCTCGGTGTTGTCGTAGGAGTGCTCGACCTCCTTGGAATAGCGCTGCAGGATCCGCATACGGCTCAGCGGATAGCCCTGCGCGGCAAAATCCGCGTCCATCTTGCCCGTCACGAGGTAGGCGCAGACGATGCGCTGTATCGAATAGAGCACGTCGCCCGAGTTTATCGCCTCGAGGTAGTAGCGGTAGATGTAGTAGAGCGCGAATTTCTCGAAATCGCGGGCGAAATCCTCCGTGATTTTCAGCTCCTCCGCCTTCCGCGCCGTCCGCGCGAGGGCGGTTCTCCATGTTTCACTCATGATCTCAAAGCCAAGGTGCATATCGAAGATGAAGCCGCAGCCGTTTTCTCCGGCGCCTTTGCAGTCGAGCGGACGCGGCTCCCCGCCGCGCAGCAGGCTCTGCACCTGCGCGTTGAACTCCAGGCAGTCCGCGAGGCGGTAGGCGAACGGCTCTTCGCGGTTGAGCAAAAACGCCGCGGTGCGCTCCCTCGCCTTGAGCAGGAAGCTCATGCCGTCGTCGCTGTCCTCGCTGACGGACAGCTCATAATCGCCGCCGAAATCCTCATAGGCGTCAGCGCCGGCGCGCAGCATGAAACGCGCTGCCTCGGGACAGGCGAATGAGAGCAGGTGTTCGCGGAAATCGCCGTAGTCGATATGGACGCGCGGAAAGTTGGCGCAGGTGCGGCTGAGGTGCTCCTCGCCGATGCCGATGTAGATATCGCAGAGCATCTCGTCGTTCCAGAACGGGCACCTGCCGTTGCCCGAGCGGAATATCCTCTCGCCGTATTCATCGGTGACGGTAAGGGAGCGGAGCTTCTCGCCCAGAGGTCCCTGCACCGTGTTGTAGAATTTTTCGGTCTCGCTGTCTACGTCGATGTCCCAGTCCTTGCAGCAGCTGTCCTCGCAGCGGTTGGCGATGCAGCGGAACCCGTGGTAGAAGCGCGGATAAATATCCTGCATGAAATCACATCCTTAACGGTTTCTATTGTATCATCTCCGCCTGACAAAATCCAGTGTTTTTTGATTTCTTCCGCGCGAATATTGACAAGAGTCGCGAAAATAGGGTATGATATACACGTATACCGATACATATATTTTTATCCCTTCACATCATATTCTACGGAAAGGCAGGATTTCGGGAAATGGCAAGAAATAAGTTCATGTGTCCGCAGTGCGGCGTACCTATCCGCGCTGACGGCAAAACCGCGTCCATGAATTGTCCCGCGTGCGGCTTCGCGATCGCGAGCGTGGCGGCGGAGCTGGGCAAGAGCAACGCGAGCAACGACTGGGGCATCAACGTCATCAAATACGAGGGAGACAACTCCACCTTTGTCTGGAAGCACCCCGTCACCGACTTCAACCTCGGCACTATGCTGATCGTTCACGAGTCGCAGGAGGCGGTGTTCTACAGCGGCGGCCAGATCCTTGACACCTTCGGCCCCGGCAGACACGTTCTCAAGACCGAGAATATTCCGATTCTCAAAAAATTCTACCGCATTCCCACGGGCGGCGCGAATATGTTCCACGCGGAGATCTATTTCATCAACCGCACCGTGCATATGGGCATCCGCTGGGGAACTCCCGACCGCGTGCGCTTCATCGACCCCGCGACCAAGATCCCGCTGGATATCGGCGCTTCGGGCGATATGAACCTCACCGTTTCCGATCCCTATGTGCTCCTCAAAAAGCTCGTCGGCACCCTGCCGCGCCTGACCCGTGACGACGTTCTCTCCTCCACGCCGCGTCAGTCCGCTTCGCGCGGCGAGTCCAGCGTGCAGTACGACTCCTACGGCAACCGCATCGAGGGCGGCGCCTACGAGAACAGCCGCAACGAGGCGCTTGACGCCGCCAATCAGGACTGGTCGGCGACACTGAGCGGTGCGTTCCGCTCGATGGTCACCACCACCGTGAAAACAAGCCTCGCAAAGCTCATCCGCGACCTGAATATCAATATCATGGAGGTGGACTCCTACCTCGATCAGCTCTCCTTCGCGCTGCGCGAGAAGGTGCGTCCCGGCTTTGAGGCTTACGGTCTGACCGTGACGCAGTTCTTTGTCACGAACGTCTCCCTCCCCGAGGACGACCAGAACTTCAAGAAGCTGCGCGAGCTTTCCGCCGCTGCCTACATCGGCTCCAGGGAAGCGGAGGTGCAGGCGGATATCGTCCGCGCCAAGCGTGAGGTCGAGCTGGAGAAGGGCACCACCGAAAACGAGATGGCGCGTCTGGCGGCGGAGCGCGAGGTCATCCGCGCGCGCGCAGAGGCAGAAAGACGCAGGCTTTCCGGTATGGCGGAGGCTGAGGTCATGCAGGCGCAGGGCTACACCAAGAAGGACGAGTTCCAGATGGAGGTGCAGAAGGCTTACGCCGAGGGCATCGGAAAGATGGGCTCCAACGGCGGCGGTTCAAGCGGCGGCTCGATGGTATCCGATATGGTAGGACTGGGCGTCGGACTTTCCGCAGCGGGAAAGGTTAGCGAGCAGTTCAAGAATATGTTTGACGGCGGCTCCTCCTCCGCTCCCGCGGAGCAAAAGCCCGAGGGCTGGACCTGCTCCTGCGGTGAAACAGGCAACCGCGGCGCGTTCTGCTCGGGCTGCGGCAAGCCCCGCGCGGCGCTTTGGGACTGCCCGTCCTGCGGCGAAAAGGGCAACAGGGGCGCGTTCTGCTCGGGCTGCGGCAAGCCCAAGGCAGCGCTCTGGGACTGTCCGTCCTGCGGTGAAAAGGGCAACAGGGGAGCCTTCTGTTCAGGCTGCGGCAAGCCCAGGGACGGAGAGTAAGAAGGCATGAAACGACTGAAATGTGAGATGTGCGGCGGCGACATCATCGCCGACGAGGAACAGGCGAGCGCGGTCTGTCCGTACTGCGGCAACATCCAGCGCGTCATCGTTCCCCGCGGCAGGGGAGAGGTCAACCGCGAGCTTTTGCGTGAGCAGTGCACCCTCGCCGCGCGCGACGAGCGCTCTGCCGTCAGCGCCCGGCGCGCCAACTGGGAGTCGCGCCTTTCTGCAATCGACATCGAGATACAGAAGCGGCAGAGCGAAAACGCCGCCTGTGTCCTCAGGGCGCAGAAAACCGAGCAGCAGTTTCCCGGGCATATGATCGCCTGCGGCGTGATCCTCCTGATCCTCGCCCTCACCGCCGTTTTCTGGCACTGGTATATCTTCGCGGCGGTCTGCGCCGTGCCCGTTGTGCTGATCCTCGCGCTGCGCGTCAAAACGCTGACCGGCTGCAGGGGGATCCTCGCGCAGTTCGGCAGGACGGACAGACAGTTTGACACAATCTCTGATCCGCTGCTGGCGAGCGAGAAGATCCGCAAGGCGAATCCGCAGCGGCTGCGCGCGATCATCGACGAGAACAACGCCTACGTTGAGAAGCTGCGCGACGAGGAGAAGGATGTGCGCCGCAGGGTGGACGTGTTCACACGCTACCTGAACCTGACGGAGGGCGACATCGCCTCGCTGATATTTGCCCTGCGCTGCGCCGAGGCAGGCGTGCAGGAGCCGACCGACGAGAGACTGCGCGCCGTCAGGGACAAGGCGCTCGCAGAGATGAAAACCGTCAACCTCGGCAGCTCCCGCACCTATAAGGCGAAGATTTATTGAGCGGACGGCGTTTTTATAACAAAATACTGAAAAAGCAGGGGCGCACACACGGTGCGTCCTTGCTGCTTTTTTCGGGAGAATTTTCATACAAATGAATGAACAAAACAAAAAGGCATGATATCATTTGAATATCGGCAAAATACAACTATAATTATTTACCAATATTTAGACTGATTGCAAAATATTGGAACTTGTTGCCTGAAATTGGGCAACTTATCAACGATATGCACAAGGCACAGGACAAAATATCGGAAAAGTTTAGCAAACTATTGCAGTGACAAAATACGAATTATGTATTATAATATAAGTGGATAAGAATTCCTGCAAATTTTTTATTCAAACGGACAACAGATGCGCAGCTTGCTACAAACGAAGAACAACTTCTGCACAAAGCAAGATTCGCAAAACAAAATCTGCAAACCGTTTGGGTGAGCGTGTCAAATCCGCAGGTGAGTGTCCGAAAACTTAATCCGCATTTCAGAGCGGCGGAGAGGCTGCCTTGCTTTCTCTGCTCTCACTATGCTTCTGAAATTGTTTCCTGCGGCCAATGCTGCCGAAATTGAGAGCGTTGATTTTATCGCGGGGGATTCCTACAACTCAGTTTCACAGCGCCTGAGTCAGCCACACTGATAAAGACCTGTGTTTGATTCTGTGACAATCCCCGATGAGCCCGGCAAGCTTGTGGAGGACGTCTTTATCTTCTTCATGACGGCGGCTGCAGCCACACAAACGCAAGTCTTTGCGGTATGCCTGAGCTTGGGGACGGCAAGCGACCGTCTCTTTAGTACAGAAAGGGCGGCAACTTGCCGAAGGGAGCGATCTGCGGTGTTCGGACTAAGGGATTCAGGTGTGTCGCGCGCACATTTGGGAAAACGCTCTGTAAGGGTTTCATCATCGCGGTAAAAACGGATTTCCGTTTCCCGGGACTCTGTCCCAAACTTGCCGTGGTTATGGCGTCCTCCACGCTCTCCGCTCTCTTTTGAGCATCTTTTTGTCAACGCTCCGAAAGCTCTGTGGTGCGCCTGCGTCGCAGCGCTTTCGGAGCGTTCCTCTGTGTATTATGATCCCTGCCCAAACAGGCGGGCGGCGCCGCGGTTGGCGGCGCACAGACCGACTGACAGCAGGTAGGCGCCGCCGTAGACGATCGCCGCGGCGAGCAGCACATACCAGAGCGGACGGCTCCCCGCCTCCAGGAAGGAGTAGGGGATCTCCCCGGGCGGCATCACCCCCGTGATGATCATTGCCGTCACCGCCGCGGAGTAGACCGTCAGCAGCCATGAGCCGTTGAAGTGGGTGAGGGGACGCTGCTTTGCCTGCGGCGGGGCGCCCAGCACGAACGCCGTCACGCTCAGCGGCGGCAGGAGGACGTGCATGATGAAGGAGTCAAAGCGGAAAATATCGGGGTCGTCGGGAATGCTCGGCAGAAACGACAGGGCGATCACAATGGCGATGACACTCTCCGTCACCGCCGCTGAAAGCCGCAGAAAATAAAGCGGAGCGCCTCCCGCCTCGCGTCCCGTGCGCAGGGCGCGCAGTCCCAGAACAAATACGGCGCACGACAGCAGGGTAGTATAGAGCGTGCCGATGACGGTCATGTAGCGGAAAACACGCAGCCACCGCTCGCTTTCCCTCACCACCGCCGCCGTCAGCGAGAGCGCTCCCAAAACAGATACCGCCGCGTTCAGCAGCAGGCTCAGCCGCGTTTTGTGTATGTTCAATTTGCCGTCACTCCCCGTTTTTGATGCGCTTTGTGAAAAGCAGTATTATTGTTTCGCGCGGGCGGCGCAATATGCATGGAGAATTGATGCCCGCGGGCGCAAAAAAATAAATATTTTTTCTTCTTTTCGGGTTTTGTCATCTTTCTGTCATATTTCTGTCACATTTGGGTGGTTTAATGGAACCATCAATCATCGGAGAAAGGCGGAGGAGCATATGCTGAAAAAGGTTCTCAAGGCTGCGGGCTTTATTGCGCTCTCAATCGTTATCTTTAATCTCTACGTTCTTTTTGACAAAACCTTCATCACCCACACGATGTTTCGCTTCGAGTTTCTGAGCAATATTGTTCAGCCCGCTTTCCTCGCCTCCTGCATCGCGGTGGTCTACGCGTTCACCAAGACCAATAAAGAGAAAAGCAAGGACAATTAGTTTTGCTCTCCTTTTGCTACACAAAGGTATATGAAAGACAGGCAAAGCGCCCTGACCATGCACCGGTCAGGGCGCTTTGCCGTGCCGATAAAAAACTTGACAGGCGGCGGCTTCTGTATTATCATTTAAGTGTACTATATTGATTAATACAAAACGCGGCGCGCGGCGTATTGATCAGCGGAGGGAAGGCTATGTTTCAGATTGATTTTGCGGCGCGTGAGCCGATTTACGAGCAGCTCTTCATGAGCGTCGTCAGGCTTGCCGCGGCAGGCGTGCTCAAGCCGGGGGACAAGCTGCCGCCCGTGAGGGTGGTGGCGGCGGATCTGGGGATCAACCCCAACACCGCGGCGAAGGCATACCGCGAGCTGGAGAGTCAGGGCTACATCTACTCCTCGGTGGGCAGGGGCAGCTACCTGACAGAAAAGCTGTCGGAGGATTCCGCGCAGCTGCGGCTGGCACTGGACGCGTTTGAGAAGGCGGCGCGGGAGGCGTTTCTTCTCGGCGCGGAGAAAGCGGAGCTGGAGGCGAGGCTCGGCGCCGTATGCGAAGGAGGTAACCCAAGTGATTGAAATGAAAAACCTCACCAAGCGCTTTGAAAAGGTGACGGCGGTGGATAATCTCAGCCTGACCGTTCCCACGGGCGCGGTGATGGGACTGGTCGGAAGCAACGGCAGCGGAAAATCCACCCTGCTGCGCCTGCTGGCGGGCGTGTTCCGCGCCGACGGCGGCAGCATCGCCGTGGACGGGCGTGAGCTGTTTGACAACGCGGCGGTGAAGGGAGAGTGCTTTTTCGTCCCCGACTTTCCGTTCTTCTACAACAACAGCACGGTGGAGAACACCGCGGCGCTCTACCGCGAGCTCTATCCCAACTGGAGCGAGGACGCCTACGCACGCAGCTGCGCGGTGTTTCCCATCGACCCGAAGGGCAGGATCATCGATATGTCCAAGGGAATGCAGCGGCAGGCGGCGCTGATCCTGGCGCTCTCGACCCGTCCGCGCTACCTGTTCCTCGATGAGATCTTTGACGGGCTCGACCCCGTTATGCGCCATATGCTCAAGAAAATATTGATCGAGCACGTCTCGGAGCAGCAGATGACCGTCGTCATCGCCTCTCACAATCTGCGCGAGCTGGAGGATCTGTGCGACCGCGTCTGCCTCATGCACTGCGGCAGGGTGCTGCTGGAGCGCGATATCGACTCGCTGCGCCGGGATTTCCGCAAGGTGCAGGTGGCGTTCCGCGAGGTGCCGCAGGTGCCGAACCTCTTCGAGGGTATCAATGTTGTCAGCGCGTGGCGCAACGGCAATGTGTTCAACGTGACCATCAGGGGAGCGGAGGAGGAGTTTATGCCGAAGCTCAACGCGCTTCGTCCCGCGTACATCTCCGCCATGCCGCTCACGCTGGAGGAAATATTTATCAGTGAAATGGGGGCTGCGGGTTATGACGCAAACACTGTCCGTTAAGGATAAATTTCAAAAGGGCTTCACGGTGTTCAAGTGGGAGCTGCGCAACTGCGCGTCGGCGCTGATCGTGTTCGGCATCCTGGCGGCGGTCATCACCGCGATCGTCTTTACACTCTCCGTCGCCGTCGGCTATCTCAACGCCTCCGAGGGCTACACCGGGATCGTTGACGTTGACTTTGACGAGCTGCAGGGCGCGGTCACCGTGTTTCAGTACATTGCCACCTACGCGGTCTACATCCTCAACGCGGTGTTCACCGTGATTTATACGGTGCGGATCTATTCCTATCTGCACAACAAGCGCAAGGCGGATCTGTACGGCGCCCTGCCCATCGGCAGGCGGACGTTCTTCATCGCCAAGTCCGTCTCCGCCTTTCTCTTTTCCGTTGTTCCCACGCTGGCGTTTTTCGCCGTGATCGCAGTGCTGTCGCTCAGCTTCGGCGTGCTGCCGCAGGGAGACGTCCTGCGCGTCTATGTGCAATTGCTTCTCGGCGCGATGGCGAGCATTTCCTTCTACGCCCTTCTCGCCGTTTGCTGCGGCACCACCGCCAACGCGGTGCTCTGCTTCATCGCGGTCAATATCGCCTATCCGATCGCCGCTCTTTTTATCAAGAGCACCATCAAGGCGTTTTTCATGGGACTTCCCACCACGATGTTCAGCAACAGCTTTTTGATGAAGGCGCTCAATCCTCTTGCCGCCTATGACGGCACGAACGTGATCTACTGGCTGTTCTTTACCGCCGCCTGTATGGCGCTGGGGATCCTGCTGGTCAAGACAAGGCGCGCGGAGTGTGCCCAGACCTCCTTTGCCTACTTCCTGCCCGCCTATATCGTCAAGCTGCTGGTGTCGTTCATCGTCGGCGTCTTTCTCGGCGACCTCTTCGGCGCCTTCAACGTGTTCGGCGTTCCGTTTTTCGGGTTCGCGTTCGGCTTTATCCTCGGCAGCGTCTCCACCTACGTGATCGCCCACCTGATCTTCTACCGCGGCTTTTCGAAGCTGCTGTTCTCGGGCATCGCCCTCGGCGCGATGGCCTTTGCGGTTCTCGGCGTGATGGCGTTCTGCTGCTTTGATTTTCTCGGCTACAACACCTATGTCCCCGCGCCTGACAAGATCGAAAGCGCGGGCGTCGTCAGTCTGAGCGACTGCTGCTACTCTGAGAATACGGGCGTGATGACCTTAGCGGGCATGGCGGCGGACGACTTCAGCGACGCGGACACGATCAGGCGCATCCGCAAGTGCCATCTCAATGTGGTGGACACATACCGCGAGGAAGAGGACAACCGTTTCGTGGCAGTCTGGGAGAATATGATGTTGGGCGGCGTGATTCCGGATTGGTATTCGGGTGACAGCTACGTCATCGCCTACCGTCTCGATAACGGCAGAACCGTCATGCGCTGCTATCGGGCGCAGGACGGACTGTTCGGGCAATACTACGAGCCGGAGTTTGAAAATCTCGGCTCGGTTCTGGAATCCGAAACCTATTTCCGTAACTACAGCTATGCAATGAACGCCAAGGCGGAGAATTTTTCCTCTGTTGTTGTCAGCAAGGACACGGGAACGGCGGATTCCTACTATAACAGCACCGAGTCGGAGAGGATCGAGGCAAGGGACGGCAAGGTGACGGAGGAGCAGGCCGCTGCCGACCGCAAAAAGGTGGCGGAGGCGTTCCGCAGCGATTTTGAGCGCGTCGGCAAGGTCGAGTCAAAGAACAGCGTGCTGCGGCTCAGGCTCGGCGTGAGAGACGATGGCAGGCACGGGGGATGGGAGCTCCTTTCACTCCTTGACGAGTATCTGGTTCCCGCGCTCGACCACAACGAGTATGTCTTTCTCAGCGCCGGCTACACGGAAACGCTGCAGGCGCTGCGCGATACCGGCGCGATCGGGGAGGACAACGCGCTCAATCCCGACTGTCCGTACTACCAGCCTGCCGATGTGGACTATTACATCAGATAAGGTTTTTGCTGTTTACAAAAGTTGTTTTGACAGACAAAGGGCTGACCGCGAGGTCAGCCCTTTTGTTTGGCGCGGATACGCCGAGTGAAGATAGATAGAGGTATATCAATCAAACTATTTTTTTCAGTGCCTTGTTGAGAGGCACGGCGGCCAGCGCGGCAATGACGCACTTTGCCAGGTCGATGAGGATGAAAACCGAGGTCAGCGTGACGATGGCTTTCCACAGATCCGCCTGTGTATAGACCATGAACAGCGCGATCCCCGGGAGGTAAATCGCGGGAATTCCGACGAGAACCGCGGCGAGAATATAGCGGACAAGTCCGAATTTTCCCTCGCCGCTGCCCTTGAGCAGGCTGACGAGAAATGCCGCGAGAATAAAGCCGATGATAAAGCCGCCTGTGGGCGAGAGAATGGTGCCGACGCCGCTTTTGCCGCCCGAGAATACGGGCAGTCCGATGATGCCGAGGAGAGTGTAAAGACTCTGGGCGATCAGCGCGTAGAGCGGCCTGAGGATCAGGGCAATCAAAATCACCATCAAAACCTGTAACGTAAACGGCACGCCGATGGGCAGAGGAACGGAGATCTGCGCCGCGATGCACATCAGCGCGGTACACAGTGCAATCTGCACCATCGCGAGGGTCGTCAGCTTCGCCTTTGAGGGTGCTGTTTTGGTGGAATCTGTCATATTGTCAACTTCTTTCAGGAAATGTGTTGACGTTATCATAACACAGAAAAAAGAAAATGTCAACCACTTTTTAATAAACGGTTGACATAATGACATCGGAGAACAGCGGGCAGAGAAGTGGTCGGTGGAAGAAGGAGTTTCCTGCTCGATTCAGTAAACCCGTGGAACATGACATCAACCGGCGTTAGGAAATAATGCGGCGTGACAGAGCTTAACGGGCTTTATCGGAAGATCGTATAATAACGATTGAATTCTCAGCCTTCGTGTGCTACAATGAAAGCAAAGAATTTTTTGGGTGTTTTGATGAGACAGAAAAACAGGAAAGCTATCGCGGCTGCCATGCTGCTTTTGGTGTTTGCAATGGTGATTTCAGCGTGCGGCGTGAAACAAACCGACAGCTCCTGTGCCACACCTGACGCGGCACAGATAAACAATAACGGGAACCTTCATCAGCTGTATTTCAAGGACAGCAGCAAAAGTAAAAAAGTTGTCGCCGCCTTTTTGAACAGCGCAAGCGGGGAGAGCGAAGAGGTGGAGATGAAAAAATGCGGAGAGGACAGCGATTCCTTTACTTATTCATGTGAGGGCGACGTCAAAAAGTACAACGTCGTTTCCTTTGACTGCGACGGCAAAAAAACGAGAAAAGTCGCCTTCAACCCATGTGTCAGCGGTTGGTACAGATCGAAGGACGGATTTTTGCCCTATACGCAGGGCGAAGAAACAGATTATCTTCCGCATTTTGAACAGGTCGATTTTGACTGCAACAGTTACGAGAAGAAAATCTTTTTCTGGACGCCTGGCGGCTACGACCCCGATTCCGAAGAAAAGTATGCCACCATTTATGTGCTCGACGGGCAGGGAGAGGTGAATCTGAACGACCCGCAGCGCCGTCCTGACGGATGCGAGTATATTCCCGACCAGGTCAGAAGCATGGCTCAGACCACGGGTTACAAGGCGATCGTCGTGGCGGTCAGCACCTACGGCGATATGACCGGGATCACGCGCGAAGACGAGCTGATGCCCGATATCGGGGAGTATGAGACGGTCAACGGCGTCGGAGAGTCAAAACGGCTGGGGGGCGATTTCGCCCGCTTTATGGCTGAAACGCTTGTGCCGTATGTTCAGGAGCATTACAACGTCTATACCGACGCGCTGCATACATCCGTGACGGGCGCGTCGCTCGGCGGACTGGAGACCTTCTATATCACTCTCGAGTACCCCGAGCTGTTCGGTACGGCAGGTATCCAGTCTCCCTCGTTCTGGCTTTATAAGGACGAGGTATGGAGGAAGTACCTCAGCGAAAAGGACTTTGAAAACCATACGCCGTTTCTTTATTTATACACGGGTCCCGAGGGCGGCGACACCGATCCGGATGTGACGCAGATGTACAACCGTCTGATCGAGATGGGATATCCCGCCGACAGGACAGTGCTCCATTTCAACGAGAACGGCGGTCATCATCCTAATTTCTGGTGCAGCTATTTTTCGGAATATTTGTCAGCGATGGTTTATCAGAGCGTCGAACCTTTGCAAGGCAAATAGGGATCCTTGACAATCTTGCCGCTAACGCAGTCACAAATCATAAGGGAACCTCTAATCATTCAATGTCTTGCACAAATGCGGAAGATTTAGGGCAGAATGTAGTCAAAAGGACGCAGGAATACGTCAGTATTCCTGCGTCCTCTGCCTTGTTGCGCGGAATTATCCGCTGACAGCGTTTTAGTTTTTATCGGATAGTAATAATATATGTAAAGCGGAAAACAGGAAGGTTTGTCTGACGCGTTTGCCGCCGGCACAGTCCCGCGAACCGCCGGGTGTCCGGCTTCCGGCGGGCTGTTTTCTCAGGGCGCCCCGTCAAAACCCGACGGTGTTTGCTTTGATCAGGTAGATGATAAAAATATGAACAGGGTAGATGAAGTAGAAGAGATATTTCAGGAACGGTCCCTTGATAAAGCCGCGCTTGCCGTTGTAGAGAGAGATCGGCAGAAACGCCAGCATGACAAAGCGGTAGTTGCCGAGCATGATGCCCGTAAAAATCCGCAGCAGCTCATTGCGGCGCAGACCGTAGAGCACGAGGATGAAGCCAAAGCCGACGATATCGTAGTCCGCGCGCAGATGCAGCGCGATGAGAGCAAGCCCAACGACACAGATCAGAGCCGGAATGGGTTTGCTGTAAAACTTTTCAATGGCGCACAATCCGAGATAGCCCAGCAGAAGCGTGAAAAACACATTCTGTCCCAGGTAGAGGATCGTGCCGTTGTGTTCCAGATCATAGGGGATCTCGGAGATGACCGCCAAAGCGGCGAGGCTGACGCCGTAACGCACTTTGCTGCGCGTGTGGAGAAAGCCCTCGATCAGCAGAAAGCAGAAAATGGGAAAGGCGAGCCGTCCGATATCGCGCATCGCGCGGTAGAGCGTCAGAGAATAGCTGCCCCACTCGAAAAGCACAATACTTCTGTCCACCAGGTGAGAACCGATATGATCGATGATCATGGTGACGACGGCGAGAACCTTGAGAGCGCTGCCGCTGAGCACCTTGAATCTGTCGGGGATGATTTGGTATTCTGTCATTTGATGTGAAAGATCCTTTCCGCGTTTTTGTGCATCAGATTTTCGTACTCGTCGGCGCGCAGCTGCTCCTTCAGCTCATGGAAATACTGCTGATAGAGCGAGCGCTTGCCCGTGCGGTTGTGCAGCAGCGTGTCGGCGCCGTCAATGGGATTGTCTGTGCCAAAGAGCATTTTTTCGCTGCCGTATCGCCTGATCGCTTCAAGTGTGGTGGAGATCGGCACCCAGGTGGTATCTCCGTAGAGATTGGGCAGCCTGCCGAGCAGATCAAGCGCCTCCCGGTTGTCGGTGCCCAGATCCATATGTACCATCACGAAATCAAGCTCGGGGTGACGCTTCGCGGCGTTGAAGAGATGCCGCGACATCGCCTCCTCACAGCCTCCCGTGTGGGAAACCACCGGAAGCCCGTACTCCGCCGCCAGTCGGTAAATCGGCTCCAGCCGTTCCTCGTCGGGCGCGGTGCGTGAATGGAAGGGGTGCAGCTTAAAACCGTAAATCAACCCGCGGTTCTCCCTGAGCAGCGAGATAAATTCCTCGTCGGGAAGCTCCTGACGGATTTTCAGCCACGGCAGCACACCCAGCCTGTCGGGCGCCTTTTTTGCCTCGCTGAGCGTGTTAAGGAGTATCTGATTTTGCGGTTTTTGCAGTTCGGCGGGAACGGGGTTGCCCTCGTGGTCGCCCTCCGCCGCCTCGATATTGCTGATGAGCGAGAAGTCCACGCCGTATTGATCCATGGAGTAGAGTATTTGCTCGGTCGTCATGTCAAACGTCAGCAGTTTGCCGATATGCGCGTGAGTATCAATTATCATGTTGTGTCCCTGTCCTTATC
>ONSE01000016.1 GCA_900320415.1 uncultured Eubacteriales bacterium | reverse complement strand
GGCAGGAAGATCATCGTCACGCGCTACGCGGACGGCTCCATCGAGGTGGAGGATTTCGGCAGAGGCATTCCCGTGGACTTCAATGAAAAGGAGCAGCGCTACAACTGGGAGCTGGTGTTCTGCGAGATGTACGCGGGCGGCAAGTACAACAACAGCGAGGGCGAGAGCTACGAGTTTTCTCTGGGCATGAACGGTCTCGGTCTTTGCTCAACACAGTACAGCTCGGAATATATGGATGTCGATATCCGCCGCGACGGCTATCAGTACAAGCTTCATTTTGAAAAGGGAGAGATAGTCGGCAAGCTGGAGCGCACGGCGTACGCGAAAAAGGACACGGGCACCCGGATCCGGTGGAAGCCCGACCTCGAGGTGTTCACCGAAATCGACATACAGCCCGAGTATTTTCTTGATGTGATGAAGCGCCAGGCGATCGTCAACGCGGGAGTGGAGTTTATTTTCCGCAGCCAGAACGGCAGGACCTTTGACACCACCACCTTCAACTATGTCAACGGCGTGGTGGATCACGTGGCGGAAATCGTCGGAGAGAACGGGATCAGCTCCGTGCAGCACTGGGAAACCGAGGTCATGACGCGCGACCGCGCCGACAAGCCCGAGTACAAGTGCAAGATGAACATTGCCGTCGCCTTTTCCAACAAGGTCCACACCACCGAATACTACCACAATTCCAGCTGGCTGGAGCACGGCGGCGCGCCCGACAAGGCGGTGCGCAACGCCTTTGTCTACCAGATCGACAGCTATCTGAAGGCAAACAATAAGTATAATAAGTCCGAGGGCAAAATCAAGTTTGACGACGTAGAGGACTGCCTGGTCTGCGTGATTTCCTCATTTTCCAGCATTTCCTCCTACGAGAACCAGACCAAAAAGGCGGTGACCAACAAGGGCATCCAGGACGCGATGACGGCATTTCTCCGTCAGAGTCTGGAGGTGTATTTTATTGAGAACCCGCTTGAGGCGGAGAAAATCGCCTCGCAGGTACTGATCAACAAGCGCAGCCGTGAAAACGCCGAAAAGACCCGTCTGAATATTCAGAAACGTCTCTCCGGCAATCTCGACATGACCAACAGGGTGGAGAAGTTCGTGGATTGCCGCAGCAAGGATATTTCTGTAAGAGAATTATTTATCGTGGAGGGCGACTCCGCGAAGGGCGCCTGCGTGCAGGCGAGAAATCCGGATTTTCAGGCGATCATGCCCATCCGCGGCAAGATCCTCAACTGCCTCAAGGTGGATTACGACCGTATTTTCAAGAGCGATATCATCACCGACCTGCTCAAGGTGCTGGGCTGCGGCGTCGAGGTCAAATCCAAGGCGAACAAGAACCTTGCAACCTTCAATATGGACGCGCTTCGCTGGAACAAAATCATCATCTGCACCGATGCGGATGTAGACGGCTTCCACATCCGCACTATGCTCCTGACGATGATATACCGCCTGGTCCCCACGCTTATACGGGAGGGGAAGGTGTTCATCGCCGAGTCGCCGCTCTACGAGATCACCTCCAAAAACGAGGTGTATTTCGCGTATGACGAGAGCGAGAAGGAGCAGTTTATCGCGCAGATCGGCAGCGAAAAATTCACCATCCAGCGCAGCAAAGGTCTGGGTGAGAACGAACCCGACATGATGAACCTGACCACCATGAACCCGAAAACGCGCCGTCTGATCAAGGTAATGCCTGACGACGCCGAGCAGACCGCCGAGATATTTGACATCCTGATCGGCAACAATCTGCAGGCGCGCAAGGACTACATTGTGGAGCACGGCAGCGAATACATTGACAATCTCGACGTCAGCTGAGGAGGGCAAGCACATTGGCGAGAAAAAAAACATCAAGGGCGCCAAAGCCCGAAAAGATCCGCGGCGTCATCAATGGCGCGGGTGATGTGGTGGAGCAGCCGATCGTCGCCACCATCCGCGAGAATTTCATGCCCTATGCCATGAGCGTGATCCTTTCCCGCGCGATTCCCGAGATTGACGGCTTCAAGCCCTCGCACCGCAAGCTGCTCTTTACCATGTACAAGATGGGTCTGCTCAGCGGCGCGAGAACCAAGTCAGCCAACATCGTCGGAGCGACGATGAAGCTCAATCCGCACGGAGATTCCGCGATTTATGATACCATGGTGCGCCTGTCGCGCGGCTATGAGGCGCTGCTGCATCCCTATGTGGATTCCAAGGGCAACTTCGGTAAGTTTTACAGCCGCGACATGGCATGGGCGGCGTCCCGATATACCGAAGCGAAGCTGGCGCCTATCTGTAACGAGCTGTTCCGTGATATCGACAAGGACACCGTCGATTTTGTTGACAACTATGACAACACCATGAAGGAGCCGTCGCTGCTTCCGACCGTTTTTCCGTCTGTATTGGTCAACGCCAACACGGGAATCGCCGTCGGCATGGCGTCCAATATCTGCTCCTTTAACCTCGGCGAGATCTGCGAGACCACCGCGTCCCTGATCCGCGACCCGGAGCACGACATTTTCTCGACACTGCCCGCACCCGATTTCAGCGGCGGCTGTCAGATCATATATGATGAGAAGGCTTTTCGTCAGGTCTATGAGACCGGCAAGGGCAGCATCCGTCTGCGCGCGAAATACACCTACGATAAGAGCGCGAACTGTATTGACGTTCTCTCGATTCCCGCCTCCACCACCTGTGAGGTGATCATCGAGAAAATCATCGATCTTGTCAAGCAGGGCAAGGTCAGGGAAATCTCCGATATCCGCGACGAAACAGGTATTGAGGGTCTGAAAATAACCATCGACCTCAAGCGCGGCACCGACCCGGACAAGCTGATGGCGAAGCTCTTCAGGCTCACCACCCTTGAGGACAGCTTCGCGTGCAATTTCAATGTCCTGATCGCGGGCGTGCCCCGTGTCATGGGGATCCGCGAGCTCCTCGGCGAGTGGATCGCCTTCCGTGTGGAGTGCGTCAAGCGCCGCACATTTTTTGACCGTCAGAAGAAGGCGGAGCGTCTGCATCTTCTGAGAGGTCTGGAAAAGATTCTTCTCGATATCGACAAGGCGATCAAGATCATCCGCGAGACCGACGAGGAAATCGAGGTCGTTCCCAATCTGATGATAGGCTTCGGTATCGATCAGACTCAGGCGGAGTATGTCGCGGAAATCAAGCTGCGCCACCTCAACCGTGAGTATATCCTGAAACGCACCAAGGATATTGAGGATCTGGAGAAGGAGATCGCCGAGCTGGATGATATTCTCAAGAGCAAGTCGAGAATCAAAACGATAATCGTCAAGGAGCTTCGCGCTGTCGCCGATAAATACGGGCAGCCGCGGAAGAGCATGATCATCTACGAGGACACGGCGAGCTACGTCGAGGAGGCGGAGGAGGTTCCCGACTACGCCTGCACCTTCTTCTTCACGAAGGAGGGATATTTCAAGAAGATCACGCCCCAGTCGCTTCGCATGAGCGGCGCGCATAAGCTCAAGGAGGGCGATGAGATCACGCAGGAGATCGAGTTTTCGAACAACTGCGACCTTTTGTTTTTCACGGACAGGGCGCAGGTCTACAAGACCAAGGCGAGCGAGTTTTCCGACACAAAAGCCTCCGTTCTCGGCGACTATGTCGCGGCAAAGCTGGGCATGGACGAGGGAGAGAATGCTGTCTATATGGTCGCGACCAAGGATTACAAGGGGCTGATGCTCTTTGGCTTTGAAAACGGCAAGGCGGCGAAGGTGCCTCTGGAGGCGTACGCGACAAAAACCAACCGCAGGAAGCTGACGGGAGCCTATTCCGACAAGAGCCCTGTTGCGGGGATCCTGTGGCTGGATGAGGACAAAGAGGTGCTCTTCAAGGCGTCCTCGGGCAGGATGCTCCTTGTTCACACAGGTGCGGTTTCTCTCAAGACTACGCGATCTACGCAGGGAATCCAGGTGTTGAAGATCAAAAAGGGACACCGTCTGACGGAGTTAAGCGTATATCAGGAAGGCTTCTTCACGAAACCGCAGCGATACCGTGCCAAGACGCTGCCCGCGGCGGGAGCGCTGCCCTCCAACGAGGATACAAAGGACGAGCAGCTCAGTCTGCTTTAACATTTATCAAAAATATTTGTTGCTGATTTTTGTTGAATGTGATATAATGAAGGAACATTATTTTGAGGCGGTGCAACCGATGAAACACAAACTGAGAAAAAGCATTTCCGTCATGCTTGCTGTTGTCACGATGATGACGACCCTGCTGGTCGGAATGAATGTCAGCTCACTGCGGGCGGACGCGGCAGGCTGGAACGGAACCAATTATAGCGGCGGAACAGTCTACGGCTACCGTACGTTTTTAGAGGCGTTCGGCATTGACTACGACACCTATATGAAGTGGATGGACGACCACGATGACGACAGCCCTAACCCCGACTACTACCTGGGCACGCGCTATGTCGGCTACGACCACCGCAACCCTCACGGCGACTGCCAGGGCGCCTACGGCTCTTTGGATACCCCGGGCGTGGAGGCGCTCAACTGCACGGGCTTTGTCTGGCACGTGCTTTACAAGTCCGCGGTTCATTCGGGCGCGTCGCGTTCCCAGATCAACTCACTGCCCATCATGGGCAATGTGACTCCCACCTGGTCGTATCTCGGCGTTTATCGTATCTATTTCCCGACCAAGGAAGCGGCTCTTGCCTCTGGTGTTCTCGAGAAGGGGGACTTACTCTGGATTTACGGCACCAAAGACAACCACAACGCCATTTTTTACGGTGAGAATTCCCACCATGATCTGTTCTGGCATTCCG
>ONSE01000088.1 GCA_900320415.1 uncultured Eubacteriales bacterium | reverse complement strand
TTTGAAGGAGCATCATTCAATGATAACACATCTTCTGACAAGAATTGATTTGATGATGAGCGGCTTCTCAAAGGGACAAAAGCGCATCGCGCTCTATATTGAGGAGCACTACGATAAAGCGGCGTTTATGACCGCCTCAAAGCTGGGCGAGACCGTCGGCGTGTCTGAAAGCACGGTCGTCCGTTTTGCCACGGAGCTGGGCTATGACGGCTATCCGAAGCTGCAGAAGGCGATGCAGGAGATGATCCGCAACAAGCTCACCTCCGTGCAGCGCATTGAGGTGACCTCGACCCGTATCGGCGACGGAAACGTCCTCGACTGTGTGCTCAACCAGGATATCGAGAAGATCCGCCGCACCATCGAAGAAACGTCCCATGAGGATTTCAGCCGCGCTGTGGACAGGATCTGTGCCGCCAAGCGTATCTATATTTTCGGCGTGCGTTCCACAGGCGCAATCGCCGCGTTTTTGGCGTACTATTTTGAATTGATTTTTGATAATAACGTCATTTTGATCAATACTACGAGCGCCTCCGAGACCTATGAGCATATTTTCCGTATTACCGAGGATGACGTGATGATCGGCGTTTCCTTTCCGCGCTACAGCTCGACGGCGATCGAGGCGATGAATTTTGCCCGTTCGCGCGGCGCCCACGCGGTAGCCATCACTGACAGTATGGCTTCGCCGCTGGTTCAGTCGGCGGATTCTATCTTGATCGCGCGCAGCGACATGGCGTCCATCGTCGATTCGCTCGTCGCGCCGCTGAGTCTGATCAATGCCCTGATTGTCGCAACCGTCCTCAAAAAGAAGGACGAGGTGACGGAAACCTTCCGTCACCTGGAGGACGTATGGAACCGCGAGGGCGTGTATTCCAACAACGACGACAAGGAGAATAAAACAGAGAGATGATACGCAAGAAGGTAGCGGTGATCGGAGCCGGCGCTGCGGGACTGATGGCGGCGGGCGCCGCCGCGGAATACGGCGCGTCAGTCACCCTGATCGAGAAAAACGCCCGTGTCGGCAGAAAAATCATGATAACGGGCAAGGGCAGGTGCAATCTCTGCAACAACTGCGATATCAACGGATTTATTGAGAACGTGCCCGTCAACGGCAGGTTCCTTTATTCGGCGATCCATCATTTTTCGCCCGCGGATACCATGGCGTTCTTTGAGGAGATCGGGCTGCCGCTCAAAACCGAGAGGGGCAGCCGCGTGTTTCCCGTTTCCGAAAGAGCATCGGATGTGGTCGATACCCTCCGCGCTTATGTGCTGGACAAGGGGGTCAGGATCGTCAACGATACCGCGGTCGAGCTGATGGCGGAGAACGGCGAAGTGATCGGCGTCCGTTGCGCGGGACAGACCTTCTACGCCGACAGTGTGATCATCTGCTGCGGCGGCAAGAGCTATCCGCTCACGGGCTCAACGGGCGACGGCTATACCCTCGCGCGGCAGGCCGGTCATACCGTTACGGATTTAAAACCCTCTCTGGTGCCGCTCGAAAGCAGCGACAGCGAGTGCAAGTCCATGCAGGGCTTGTCCCTGCGCAACGTCGCGCTGAAGATTGTTGATAATAATTCCAAAAAAGAAGTATATACCGATTTCGGCGAAATGCTGTTCACGCATTTCGGTATCAGCGGCCCGATGGTGTTGTCGGCGAGCTCACATATCCGCGAGATCCCCGACGGCAGATACACCGCTGTCATCGACCTCAAGCCCGCGCTCGACGCGGAGAAGCTCGACAAGCGGCTGCAAAACGACTTCAGGGAGAACGCCAACAGGGATGTATCCAACGCGTTTTCCAAGCTGCTGCCCAGAAAAATCATCGTACCCGTTCTCAAAAAATGGGGCGTTCCCTTTGACAGGAAATGCAACGCGGTGACGCGTGAGGAGCGTTACAGGCTTTGTGAGATCCTCAAAGGCTTTACGGTCCCCCTCAGCGGGTTCCGCCCGATTGAGGAGGCCATCGTTACCTCGGGCGGCGTAAAAACTGCCGAGATCAACCCGAAAACCATGGAGAGCAAGCTGGTCAGCGGACTGTATTTCGCGGGAGAGGTCATCGACTGCGACGCCTACACGGGCGGCTTCAATCTGCAAATCGCGTGGAGCACAGGCAGACTGGCAGGTGAAAGCTCCGCTTATCTATAAAAACAGAAAGGACGAAAATCATGTCAATCGCAATCGCACTCGACGGACCTGCGGGCGCAGGAAAGTCGTCTATCGCCAGGAGAGCGGCGAAGGCTCTCGGTTATATCTATGTGGACACAGGGGCGCTGTACCGCACCATCGGTCTCGCTGCAATGAGAAACGGTGTGGAGCCTGTGCCTTCAAGGGAGGTGGACGCTCTTCTTGCCGCGATCAGGGTGGAAATGACCTTTAACGAGGCGGGAGAACAGATCGTCCTGCTCAACGGTGAGGACGTTTCGGGTGAGATCCGTACCCCGGAGGCTTCCATGATGGCGTCAAAGATCTCCGCTGTGCCTGCCGTCAGAGCATATCTTCTCGATTTGCAGAGGGATATGGCAAAGACCAACAACGTGATCATGGACGGCAGAGACATCGGCACCGTCGTCCTTCCTGACGCGAAGGTGAAAATCTTCCTCACCGCCTCTCCCGAAGCGAGAGCGCAGCGCCGCTATAAGGAGCTTCTTGAAAAGGGAATGGACGTCAATTATGACGATATTCTCAGAGACGTGGCGGAGCGTGACTATAACGATACGCACCGCGAGATCGCTCCCCTGAAGCCTGCCGAAGGCAGTATCACGGTTGACACCACCGCGCTTGATTTTGAGCAGAGCGTGGAGGCAATCATCAACGTCATAAAGGAGAATCGCTGATGGCACAGAACAAGCTTCTCTATTCCGTCGGAAAGGTAGTTTGTATGCCCATTTTTAAGCTGCTTTACCGGTTCAGAACGGTCAACGCCGACAAGCTTCCGTCGGAGGGCGGCGTCATTATCGCCTGTAATCACCTTTCCTATTCCGATCCGCCGCTTCTCGGTCTGTCCGCGAAAAGAAGGCTGTATTTCATGGCGAAATCAGAGCTGTTCCGCAATAAGTTCTTCGGCGCGCTGATCCGTGCGCTCGGGGCGTTCCCCGTGGAACGAGGCGCGGGCGACGGCAAGGCAATCAAGACAGGCGAGGATTTGATCCGTGAGGGCAACGTCATGACCATCTTCATCGAGGGCGGCAGAACCAAGACGGGGGAGCTGATGCGGCCCCGCAGCGGATGCGCGCTGGTTGCCCAGCAGATGCAGGTGCCCGTTGTGCCCGCCTGCATCACGGTTGTCGGAAAGACAAAGAGTATCTTTTCCAAACGCAAGATCGAATTCGGCGATCCGCTCACGCCGCAGCAGCTCGGGCTGACGGTGGACGGCGGCAGACGCGAGCTGAAGGACGCTTCCAATATGATCATGGGAGAAATCAGGAAAATGAGGGAGAGGGCGCTGCATGAGTATCACAAAGGCTGATTCGGCCGGCTTCTGTTTCGGCGTGAACCGTGCCATCACCATCGTCGGGGATTTTATCAAGGAGGGCAAAAAGGTCTGCACCCTCGGTCCGATTATCCACAATATGGAGGTCGTCAGGGAGCTCAGGGAGCACGGCTGCCGGCCCGTGGAAAGCATCGACGAGGTGGAGCCTGACGAGATTTTGGTCATCCGTTCTCACGGCGTTCCGAAGAGCGTCATCGACGCGATCGAGAAAAAAGGGATAGCCTGCAAGGATGCGACCTGTCCCTTTGTCAAGAAGATCCACCGCATCGTGGCGGAGGCGGATCAGGACTCCGAGGTGGTTCTTGTGGCGGGAAACGCCCGTCATCCCGAGGTGCAAGGCATTATCGGCAATTGCCGCGCGGAGTGTTATACCTTTAACAACAGCGAAGAATTAGATAATTTGCTTAATAATATCTTAAATTCGAACAATAAACTGGTTAAAGTAGTGGCACAGACAACATTCGACACAAATGAATGGAAAAAATCTGTAAAAAAGATAAAAAAACTATGTACAAATTCAAAAATATTTGATACAATATGTAATGCTACGTCAGTTAGG
>ONSE01000020.1 GCA_900320415.1 uncultured Eubacteriales bacterium | reverse complement strand
GGGATCGGAGTAGTAATTCTTCCTCTCGCCCGCCTTGACAAAGCCGAAGCTGCTGTAAAGGCGGATGGCGGGCAGGTTGCTCTCCCTGACCTCCAGCGTCAAAAACGCGAAGCTGTGCTTCTGACAATAGGTGACGAGTTCGCGCACCAATGCGGTGCCGACGCCCTGCTTTCTGCGGCGGCTGTCCACCGCCACATTGAAGAGATAGCCCTCGTCGATCACCATGCTCATACCGATGTAGCCGATGACCTCTCCGTTTTCTGTCGCGGCGAGAAAGAGCGAGGTGTCGTTTTCCAGCTCCTCCTCAAGGCTTTTGCGCGACCACGGGTGAGAAAAGCACTCTTTTTCGATTCTCTCCGCGCCGTCCAGATGGGCGGCGGTCATTCTCTCAATTCTCATAGCCTCTGACGATCTCTTCCACCGCGGTCTGAATCATATCGCGGCACATACGGTAGATCTCTATGCTGCTGCCGTAGGGATCGGCGATATCGAGCACCGCGACCTTCTCCGGCGGCAGGCCGATGCTCTGGGTGAGGATCTGCCTGTGCTCGTCCGACATACAGTAGATCTTCTCAAAATCCGCGATGTCAAAGTCAAAGATGAAATGCGACCGAAAGCCGCTGAGGTCGATCCCGATCTCACGGCACACCTCAACCGACTGTTTGGAAGCCGCCATTCCCCTGACCGCCGCCAGGCCGAAGCTGACCGCACGGACGGGGAGCTGCTTTTCCTCTGCCAATTTGTTGAATATCGCCTCTGCCATCGGGCTGCGGCAGGTGTTGCCCGTGCATACAAAGGCGATGACTTTATCCTTTTGCATCATACCACGTCTTTCCGATCGCCGCGTCTGCCGTCAGCGGTACGCTGAGCGACACGGCGTTCTCCATTTCCTCCTGCAGGAGCCGTCTGACCTGCTCGCTCTCCTCCTCGGGAGCCTCGACGATCAGCTCGTCGTGAACCTGCAATATCAGCCTTGCGCGGAGGTTCTCCGCCTGCAGCCGGTTGTCCACGCGGATCATCGCGATCTTGATAATGTCGGCGGCAGTGCCCTGGATGGGCATATTCCGCGCGACGCGCTCGCCGAACGCGCGCAGCATATGCTTGCCGGAGCTCAGCTCGGGCAGGGCGCGGCGGCGGTGGAACTCGGTTTCCACATAGCCGTCGATTTTGGCGCGCTCCACGACCTTTTCCATATATTTTGCCACGCCGCTGTAGTGGGCGAGGTAGCTGTCGATATACTGCTTCGCTTCCTTGTTGGTGACGCCGATGTCCTTGGCAAGCGAGAAAGCGCCGATGCCGTAGACAATACCGAAGTTGACCGCCTTTGCCCTGCTTCTCATCAGGGGCGTGACCATCTCGAGCGGCATACGGAACACCTGCGAGGCGGTGATGGCGTGGATGTCGTCGTTGCTGCGGAAGGCGGCGCGCATATTCTCATCATTGGCGACGTGCGCGAGAACACGCAGCTCAATCTGCGAATAGTCCGCGTCAACGAGCACGCAGCCCTCCCGGGCGCAGAAAAACTTGCGCATTTCCCTGCCCAGCTCCGTGCGGACGGGAATATTCTGTAAATTCGGCTCGGTGGAGCTGATTCTGCCCGTTCGCGTCTCGGTCTGGTTGAAGCTCGAGTGTATCCTGCCGTCGCTGCCGATGACTTTTAACAGTCCCTCGCAGTAGGTGGAGTTCAGCTTGGCGAGGGTGCGGTACTGCAGCACCATCTCCACGATCGGGTGGTCGTATCTCAGGCTCTCAAGCACCTCGGCGTTGGTGCTGTAGCCGCTTTTTGTCTTTTTCTTCGCGGGAAGGCGCATATCCTCAAACAGCACCTTGCCGAGCTGCTTGGGAGAGTTAATGTTGAATTCCTGCTTCGCCTCCAGATAAATCGCCGCCTCCAGTTCCCTGAGCTGCTGCGAAAGCATTGCGCCGTAGGCGGCAATGCCCTCCCTGTCCACCGCGAAGCCGATGTTTTCCATCTTCGCGAGCACCCTCGCGAGAGGAATCTCCATATCGCGCAGAAGCGACTCCTGCTCGTTCGCCCGGATGCGGTTCTCCAGCTTTTCGCAGAGTTTGTCGTACACCGCGAGGGCGCGCAGCGGCCTGTCCTCCTCCCTCTCGCAGGAAGGAAGGGCGACCTCGTACATTCCGCAGAGGTTTTCGTCCGAATAGTCCTTGGCGGAGGGGTCGAGCAGGTACGCCGCCAGCTCCACGTCAAAGGCGATATTGTTTACCGAAAAGCCGCGGCGGTCGGCGTAGGCAAAGAGCGCCTTGCTGCCGCGGGTGTACAGCTTGACGGAATCCTTTTGCAGTAGCGAGGAAAAGTCCTCTTCCCCTCCGCTGTAGATTTTTCCCTTATATAAAACAGAAAAGGTCTGAAGCTCCTTTTCCTTGATACTGAATTGCAGATAAAGCGTCTCTCCGCCGGGGATTTCCTCCAAGGCGAGCTTCTCGTCCGTCACATCGAGCGACGCGCTCTCCTTTTCCTGCGGCGCGGTCTGCTCCGCCCCGCTGAAATCGTATTTATCCATCAGCGAGAAAAGCTCGAGCTTCGCCATCAGCGCGGCGCACTGCTGCGGATTTTCCATTTTTACCACGTAGTGCGAAGCGTCGGTATCTACAGGCACGTCGCGGACGATCTCGCCCAGCATACGGCTGAGCAGGGCGTTGTCCTTCGACGCCGTCAGCTTCTTGCGCACGCCGTCTTTGATGTCCAGCTCGTCGAGGTGGTCGTAGATATACTGCACGGTGTGGTATTTCTTAATCAGATCTCCCGCGCCCTTGGGACCGATGCCCGCGACGCCGGGGATATTGTCGGAGGCGTCGCCCTGGATCGCCTTGATTTCGATCAGCCCGGCAGGGGTCACGCCGTATTCCTCGAGAATTTTTTCGGGCGTATAGCGGATATCGCCCTTGTTGGTACAGAGGCGCACCACGGTTTCATCGGAAGCGAGCTGCAGGCTGTCACGGTCTCCCGTGGCGATCACACACACGTCGTCGTTGTTCTCGCAGGTTCTCGCGAAGGTGCCGAGGATATCGTCAGCCTCGTAGCCTTCACAGGTGACCATCTTGTAGCCGAGCTGCCCCAGCAGCTCCTTTAGGATCGGCATCTGGGAGGCAAGCTCGGGCGGCATTCCCTTGCGCTTCGCCTTATAGCCGTCATAAGCCTTGTGACGGAAGGTGGGCGCCTTCAGATCGAAGGCAATTGCCACCGCGTCGGGGGTTTCCTCCCGCTCGATTTTTCCGAGCATCGTGAGAAAGCCGTAGATCGCGTTGGTGAACTGACCGTCCTTGTTGGTCAGCAGCTTCACGCCGTAAAACGCGCGGTTGGCAAGGCTGTTGCCGTCTACCACCAGTATTTTCATAGCTTATACATCACCTCCGTGACCTTTCCGTTGCGGTAATAGATACGGGGTACGCGTTTGCCCACCAGGCAGACGACCTCGTAGTTAATGGTGTCGGTGTTTTTTGCGATCGTGTCGGCAGTCGGCTCTCCGCCGGCGCCCGTGCCGAATACGATCACTTCGTCGCCCTGCTCGATGTGGTCGATGTCGGAAACGTCGAGCATCGTCTGATCCATACAAATCCTGCCGACGATCCTCGCCTTCTGACCGTTGACCATCATGTAGCCGTCCTTGGCGTTCGCTCTGACGTAGCCGTCAGCATAGCCGATGGGCACGGTGGCGATCTTCATATCCTTTTCGGCGGTAAAGGTTCTGCCGTAGGAGACGGTCGCGCCCGCCTTCAGCTCCTTGACGTAGGCGACCGAGGTCTTGAGTGTCATCGCGGGGATCAGGTCAAGCTTGCCCTGCAGCTTGGGAGAGGGCGCGAGTCCGTAGAGAATGATGCCCGCGCGCACCATATCGCAGTAGGTTTTGTCATAGTCCTCGATCGCGCCGCTGTTGGAGCAGTGACAAAGGGGAATTTCCCTTCCCGCTTCGCGCAGTGCGTCCCTGACGTGCAGGAAATTGCGGTACTGCTTCTCGGTGAACTCCCTGCCCTCGTCGCTCTCGTCAGATACGCAGAAGTGGGTGAAGAGTCCCTCGGGAACCAGCCCCGGCAGCTCGCACGCCTCGCAGATCTCCTCAATCGAGCGCTCGTCGCGCGGAAACTCCTGACACATAAAGCCGATGCGGCTCATGCCCGTGTCCGCCTTGATGTGGATACGGACGGAACAGCCTGCCTTTTGGCACTCCCGTGAGAGCGCCTTCGCGTAATCAAGCGAGAAAACCGCCTGGCTGATGTTGTAATTGCTCAGCTTGGCGGCGTCCTTGACGGGCGTATAGCCGAGAATGACGATCGGCAGACCGATACCCGAGGAGCGCATCTCGATTCCCTCGTCGATATTGGAGACCGCGAAAAAGTCCGCCCCCAGCTCCTCATAGATATGCGCCAGCTCCACCGCGCCGTGGCCGTAACCGTCCGCCTTGACGACGCAGCACAGCTTGGCGGAATCTCCTGCCTTGCGCCTGATTTCCCCGAAATTATGGGCGATGGCGTCGAGTGAAATCTCCGCCCATGTTCTCTTGACAAAATCCATAACCGATACCTCATTCGTTACGAAATTCATTCTGTGCCGCACACAGGGCACAACTAAGTTATATTATATTACTTTTTCCCCATCAAATCAACCTCCCGACAGGATTCGGAAAAAATTTATTAATAGACCACATTATTTTATGATTTCGCTTGATTTTCTCACTTTAGTGTGATAAAATGTGTAATGTTTGTATACAAATTGAATAAGGAGGAATATCATGACAACAAACAACATTATTGTTCTGGTTGCCTTTGCGGTGTATATGCTGATCATGATCGGCATCGGCGTTATCTACTCCAAGAAAACCAAGAACAATGAGGACTACTTCCTCGGCGGCAGAAACCTCGGCGGATGGACTGCCGCGCTCTCCGCGCAGGCTTCCGACATGAGCGGCTGGCTGCTGATGGGTCTCCCCGGCTCCGTTTACCTGGCAGGTACCGGCGAGGTCTGGATCGCCGTCGGTCTGCTGCTCGGCACCATTCTCAACTGGTACCTCGTATCTTCCAGGCTGAGAAAGTACACCATCGTAGCGGGCAACTCCCTGACGATCCCCAGCTTCTTCCAGAACCGCTACCGCGATGAAAAGGGTATCATCAAGATCGTATCCGCTATCATCATCGCCATCTTCTTCGCGGTTTACACCGCTTCCGCGTTCAGCTCGGGCGCTAAGCTCTTCGCGACTCTCTTCGGCAACAGCGTCAACGGCGAAATGGATCACACCGCCTATATGATCGGTCTGATCATCGCCACCGTCGTCATCCTCGTCTACACCTTCATGGGCGGCTTCAAGGCGGTCTGCACGACCGACCTCATTCAGGGTCTTCTCATGCTCGTCGCGATCCTTGCCGTTCCGATCGTTGCCTACGCGATCCTCACCTGGGACAACGGCTTCGCGCAGGCGCTCTCCGCAAAGGGCGTCAGCAGCCCCGAGAACTATCTCGACTTCTTCAGGAACGAGGACGGCTCCCCGATTTCAGCTGTTTCCATCATCTCCAGCCTCGCATGGGGTCTCGGCTACTTCGGTATGCCCCACATCATCATCCGCTTCATGGCGATCAAGAATGAGACAGAGGTCAAGAAGTCCAGAAAAATCGCGATCATCTGGGTCGTTCTCTCCCTCGCCGCAGCCTGCCTGATCGGTATGATCGCAAGAGGCTATCTCAGCAGCCAGCTTGAGGCAGGCTCCAGTGAAACCGCGTTCATCCGTCTGATTCAGGAAATCTTCTCCGGCAACGGCGTGCTTATCTTCATCGGCGGCATCTTCCTCTGCGGTATCCTCGCGGCGATCATGTCCACCGCTGACAGCCAGCTGCTCGTTACCGCCTCCGCTGTTTCCGAGGATATGTACAAGGGCGTCATCAAAAAGGACGCCTCCGAGAAAAAGGCGCTCTTTATCGGTAAAATCGCCGTCGTTGTCGTCGCGGTTATCGCGTTCGTCATCGCGCTCGACCCCAACTCCAGCATCATGGGTCTGGTTTCCGACGCATGGGCAGGCTTCGGCTCCGCGTTCGGTCCCGTGGTTCTTCTCGCCCTCTTCTGGAAGCGCTCCAACCTCGCGGGAGCCATCAGCGGTATGGCTGTCGGTACCCTCACCGTCATCGTTTGGGACTATCTCCCCCTGGTCAACGGTCAGACCATTTACGCCGCAACCGGTCTTTATTCCCTCGTTGTCGGCTTCTTCCTCGCCCTGATCGTCAACGTTGTGGTTTCTCTGGTGACAAAGAAGCCCTCTGATGAAATGGTCAAGGAATTTGAGTCCATCAAGACAATTGAAATCTGATTGATACCATAATGCAAAAGGTCGGTTCCCGGTTGGAACCGACCTTTTTT
>ONSE01000157.1 GCA_900320415.1 uncultured Eubacteriales bacterium | reverse complement strand
GCCGCGGGCGTTCATCCCAACCCCGTGCCCTACTGCGAGTTCGTCACCACCACCACCCACAAGACCCTCAGAGGTCCCAGAGGCGGTATGATCCTCTGCCGCGCGGAGTTCGCCAAGCAGATCGACAAGGCGATCTTCCCCGGAACCCAGGGCGGTCCGCTCATGCACACCATCGCGGCGAAGGCTGTCTGCTTCGGCGAGGCGCTCAAGCCCGAGTTCAAGGAGTACGGCGCAAAGATCGTTTCCAACTGCAAGGCTCTCGCTGACGGCCTGCTCAAGAGAGGCTGCAAGCTCGTTTCGGGCGGTACCGACAACCACGTTCTCCTGCTTGACCTCAGAGATACCGATGTAACGGGCAAGGAGCTCGAGGCGCGTCTTGACGACTGCTATATCACTGTCAATAAGAACACCATCCCGGGTGAGCCCCGTTCTCCCTTCGTCACCAGCGGCGTGAGAATTGGCACCGCGGCTGTCACCACCAGAGGCCTCAACGAGGAGGACATGGATCTGATCGCCGAGTACATCACCCTCGTGCTCAACGACTACGAGAACAGCAAGGAGAAGGTAAGAGCCGGCGTGGAAGCCATCTGCAAAAAGTACCCTCTCTATGAAGAAGCCTGAGATTGATCCAGCGGCAAAGCCTGAGCGGCTTTGCCGTTTCATTTAAATATGTATTATGACAGACAGGTGATAGTATGCTCAAACCGCTTGCCGACCGTTTCCGCCCGAGAAGCCTTGACGATATCGTGGGGCAGAGACACTTGCTCGCCGAGGGAAAGCCGCTGCGAAAGATCATCGAGAGCGGCGAGGTGCCGAACCTTATTTTCTACGGTCCCTCGGGAGTGGGAAAGACCACCCTCGCCACCTATATCGCGCGAAAAACAAATAAAACCCTCAAAAAGCTCAACGGCACCACCGCCTCCACCGCCGACATCAAGGCGATTGTCGCGCAGCTCAACACCTTTGAGGGTCTCAACGGCATCCTGCTCTACCTCGACGAGATCCAGTATTTCAACAAAAAGCAGCAGCAGACGCTGCTTGAGTACATTGAGAACGGCAGCATCACGCTGATCGCCTCCACCACCGAGAACCCGTATTTCTACGTGTACAACGCGATCCTCAGCCGCTCGACCGTCTTTGAGTTCAAGTCGGTCGAGGCAGCGGAGATCGAAAAAGCGGTGTACCGCGCCGCCGCCCTTCTCGCGGAGGAACAGAAGATCTCCGTCACGCTGGAGGAGGGCTGCGCCGCCTGTATCGCGAGAGGCTGCGGCGGAGATGTGCGCAAGGCGATGAACGCTCTCGAGCTCGCCGCGATCGCCACGGACTGTGTGGACGGCAAAAAGCATATATTAATAGAAACCGCGGCGGAGCTTTCTCAGAAGAGCGCCATGCGCTACGACAGGGACGGCGACGAGCACTACGACATCGTTTCGGCGTACCAGAAGAGTATGCGCGGCTCCGACGCCAACGCTGCGATACATTACCTCGGCAGGCTGCTCGAGGCGGGAGATCTGCCCTCCGCCTGCCGCCGCCTGATGGTCTGCGCCTGCGAGGACGTCGGGCTTGCCTATCCGCAGCTGATACCGATCGTCAAATCCTGCGTTGACATCGCCCAGGCGGTCGGTCTGCCCGAGGCGCGAATCCCGCTTGCCGACGCGGTGATCCTGGTGTGCAGTGCGCCAAAGTCCAACTCGGGCATCTGTGCGATCGACGCCGCCCTGCGCGACATCAGGCGCGGCGATATCGGCCCCATCCCGCGACAGCTGCAGAATATGCACTACGACGGCGAGGATAACCCTGAAAAGGGACAGCATTATCTCTATCCCCACAGCTATCCGAATCACTACATTCCGCAGCAGTACCTTCCCGACGCCATCCGTGACAGAGTGTACTACGAATTCGGCGACAACAAAAACGAACAGGCGTTCAGGGCGTACTGGGACAGAATCAAGAACAGCTGAGAACAACAAACAGGGTGCCGGTGGTACCCTGTTGTTATTTTGCACAAAAACAGGCGTAATTTTTCGTTGTTGAAAAAACGGTTAATTTCTCCGAAAGAAAAAAGCACTGTTTGAAATAGGTTATCATATATGAGTAAATATAGGGTAGTGTACAATACCCCGATATTATATGTATCATTTAGAAGTATGGAGGAACATCACTATGGCAAGAAAAGGACACAAGTTTTTATGCGTCGTTCTCTGCGTGGCATTGATTCTGACCACGGCTCTTGTCGGCGCGTTCAGCGCTTTCGCTGTAACCGACGAGGAGGCAGAGACGGTCGGCGCCTCAGGCGACGTTGTCTATGTCAAGGTAAACAACGGCTGGAGCAATCTCCACTGCTATATGTGGACAGACGGTCAGGGCAACAACGCCCAGTGGCCCGGCGCGGCAATGCAGGCAGTTTCCGACGGCGTGTATGCCTACACGGTAACGGGCAATTTTTCAAAGATTATTTTCAACAACGGCAACAGCGGCAACGGCAATCAGACGAGCGATATGAGCTATCCCGGCGGCGGAAAGATCTATGACCTGTCTGCAGGATCATGGTCTGATTACGGCGACGCTCCCACTCCCACCCAGGGTCAGACAACTCCTCCCGTCCCCGGCGGCGAAGTGATCGTTTATTTCAAGAACACTGCTAACTGGTCCGCTCCCAGGTGCTATATGTGGACGGACAACCAGGGCAACAACGGCACATG
>ONSE01000220.1 GCA_900320415.1 uncultured Eubacteriales bacterium | reverse complement strand
GACTGAGGGACAGGCCCTGTGAAGTCCGGCAACCTGCGCAAGCAAGGTGCTAAATCCTGCGGTTTAACCGAAAGATGAGTCAGATATACGAGCCTTTCGGAAGAAGGGCTTTTTATTTTTGCAATTGGAGTGAGGCAAGTATGGCAAGACGTTTATTTTCATCAGAATCCGTAACCGAGGGACATCCCGATAAGCTGTGTGACTGCATCTCGGATTCCGTTCTCGACAGGATCCTGGAGCAGGACAAAAACGCTCACGTTGCCTGTGAGACGACCGTCACGACGGGAATGGTACTCGTCATCGGAGAGATATCCTCCAAGGTGGACGTCGATATCGACACCATCGCGAGGGATGTCATCAGGGAAATCGGCTACGACAATCCGGATTACGGCTTTGACGCGAACAACTGCACGGTCCTGGTTTCGATGGACAAGCAGTCTCCCGATATCGCCATGGGCGTCAACGAGAGCTATGAGATAAAGGACGGCGAGACCGACGAGGACAACCGTATCGGCGCGGGGGACCAGGGCATTATGTTCGGCTTTGCCTGCGACGAGACGGAGGAGCTGATGCCCCTGCCGATCTCTCTGGCGCACAAGCTGGCGAAGAAGCTCACAGAGGTCCGCAAGAACGGAACACTTTCCTATCTCCGTCCCGACGGCAAGACGCAGGTGACGGTGGAATATGACGGCGACAGGGCAGTGAGAGTCGATACCGTGGTTGTCTCCACCCAGCATGACGAGGATGTCACACTGGAGCAGATCCGCGAGGATATCATCCGCTATGTGATCAAGCCCGTCCTTCCTGCCGCTCTCTTTGACGGCAGTACCAGAATCTTCGTCAATCCCACCGGAAGATTTGTCATCGGCGGCCCTGTGGGCGACGCGGGTCTGACGGGCAGAAAGATTATTGTCGATACCTACGGCGGCTATTCCCGCCACGGCGGCGGCGCGTTCAGCGGCAAGGACCCGACAAAGGTGGACAGAAGCGCGGCGTACTACGCCCGTTACATCGCGAAGAACATTGTCGCGGCAAAGATCGCGAGGAAATGCGAGATCCAGCTCGCTTACGCCATCGGTGTGGCGAAGCCTGTCTCCATTATGGTGGATACCTTCGGCACCTCCGGCTATGACGAGGACAAGATCTCCGAGGCGGTCGCGAAGGTCTTTGACTGCCGCCCGAATTCCATCATCCGTCAGCTCGGACTCAGAGAGACAAAGTACCGTCCTCTGGCGGCTTACGGTCATATCGGCAGAGAGGATCTCGGCGTCAGCTGGGAGAAAACCGACAAAACAGAGGAGCTGCTCAGGGCTCTGGCATAAAAGACGCGGACGGAAGGCGCATGCCTTCCGTCCGTGTTTTTGTCTATCCCTGCAAGCCGAGGGAAATGGAGATCGCGTTGTTGATGGCGGACATGGACGCGTCGTCCACTCGTCCCATCTTTTCTTTCAGGCGGCGCTTGTCTATGGTTCTCACCTGCTCAAGAAGAACAACGCTGTCCTTTGTCAGCCCCGATGTATCTGCGTGCAGCGGTATGTGGGTGGGCAGCTTTGCTTTTGACTGCTGGCTGGTGATGGCGGCCGCGATGACGGTCGGACTGTAACGGTTCCCAACATTGTTCTGCACAATCAGAACGGGACGGATTCCGCCCTGCTCCGAACCCACCACGGGGCTTAAATCAGCGTAATAGATATCTCCGCGACGTATATTCAAGGATTTCACGCTCCAATATTTTTCTGCCGGATCGCTCGGCTGTCTGCTGTTATTGTAGTCCGATTGCGAAAAAATATACAGCTACTACATATTATTTTACGGCGTGAGTTTTGTTACCCTTCACAGCGCGCTGTTTCCTGTCAGGCGCACGCGGAGCTCCTCGCTTTGGACAGTGATTTCGGTGATATACGCGTTGTCGTCCGTTTTGATTTCGCATTTTCCCTGCGGCAGGGTGACTTCCGCAGTATGCTCCTTCAGATTCAGGCGGTCGTTCTCATACGCGTCACAGACGGCAGTCAGCGCGTCCTTCATGAGGGAGGGGAAGGAGCGGCAGGGAAGATACGCCTCGTCCGCCGTGCAGCGCAGGCTGTCCCTGCCCAGCGTCAGCTCTCCGCCGCGGTAGCCGACGGTAACGCCGTCCAGTGTCCCGGGGGAACGGACAGTGAGGTTCAGGCTTTCCTGCCTTGTGTATGTAAGCTTTCCCTCCAGTGTCATTCCCCGGTAGTCGGCGGTAAAATCCGCCGCGAAATCGGTCGTCAGACTTTGCCCCCTGCCCTGCGAGCAGCCGCCCAGGCAAAACAGGGCGCAAAAAAAGACACATAATACAGTCATCATTCTGGTCATCCGGACACCTCCATATGCTGTATTATATGCCTTTTGGTTTTCAGTTTATTCCGCACCGCCGCAGCGCGTCGGGAATATGCCCGATCAGATGGGTGGGGAGCATGGCGGTCTTGCCGAGTGACTCCGCCGCGAGGTCGCCTGCCAGCCCGTGTAAATATACCGCCGCTGCCGCCGCCGCGAAGGGATCGGCTCCCTGCGCGAGCAGTCCGCCCGTCATTCCCGCGAGCACGTCGCCGCTGCCGCCTGTTGCCATACCGCTGTTGCCCGTGGGGTTTACCGATATTTCGCCCGCGGGGGAAGCGATGACCGTTCCGGCGCCCTTCAATACGGTAATGACGCGGTAGCGGTGCGCGAAATCCGCCGCCGCTCTTTCCCGTTTGCGGTTGATATCCTGCGGCGTGGAGCGCGTCAGCCTTGCGAATTCCCCGGGGTGGGGCGTGATCACAAGCGGCGCTTTCGCCTTAAGGAGAATGGCGGGATTATCCGCGACACAGTTCAGCGCGTCCGCGTCGAGCACCATGGGGACCTTGCATTTTTCGATAAAAGAATAAACGATCGCTTTGGTATCCTCGCACACAGTCAGTCCGCAGCCGATCAGTACGGCACCGCATTTTTCACGGAGAAGTCTATCGGTGCTTTCCCTGCCGATTCTGCCCTCCTCCGTTTCGGGGAGGGGGAGATAGACGCTCTCCCAGATGTTTGCCGCGGCGATGGGGTAGATGCTTTTTGGCAGGGCGCACTTCAGCAGCCCAACGCCGGTTCCGAGCGCGCCCCTTGCCGCCAGCATAGCGGCTCCCGCCATGCCGTAGCTGCCGCAGATGCTCAGAAGCGTCCCCATGGTACCCTTGTTGGCGTCGTCGGGACGGTGGGGAAAGGCGTTTCTGACAAATTGACTGTCCGTCAGCATGGGGTCACGCTCTCTTGTTCTGATAGAATACCTTGATGACAAGACCTTTGTCAAGGTGGGATTTCATTCCCTCGAGGATCTGCTCGTTGGGGGAGAACACCAGCAGACATTTTCCGTGGGCGGGACTGTTGAACAGCGCGTAGTAGTTCTCGTCCTTGGCGTCCGTGTCGCGCGGTACGACAAACGCCTTGGTGACGCGGACGTTCTCGATTTTTTTCTCGTCCGTGGTCAGCTCGGTGATCTCGTTGATGGGCACACGGCAAACGGGCTTTCTTTTTCTGAGGGAAATGATCTTCGCGATATCAAGATCGTTTCCCGCCACGGAATACTCAAATTCCACCTTCTGCTGGGAGAAGATATACCACACGATATAGATCCCCGCGAGGGTGAGAAACAGTCCGACGACAAAGATGTACTGGATTCCCGTCAGGATCGCGACGCCCGCGAAAACAAATGGCGTCAGCACCAGAACCAGAACAGAGACAATCTTGATGATGAGCTGCTTGGGTTTGTTGACACGTTTTACAACTTGTTCATTAAATCCGCCGTCTATCATATTAAAAAACTCCTTTTCGTGAAAATCACTAATATATCATATCACAGCTTGCTCTTTTTTGCAAGAAAAAAACTGCCGCATCACGCGGCAGCCCGTTGTTTTTTCGTATGTATATAATCCATAGTCAAGCCGATGACTGCGGCGGCAAACAGAATCAGGCTGATCCACTGGGAAGTGGAGAGCGGCCCGATGAAGCCGCGGATCTCGTCTCCTCTGAAGAATTCCAGAATAAAGCGCGCGACGGGATAAACCAGCATATAAACATATATCAGCCTGCCCGAGAGAGCTTGTTTGCGGAACAGATAGAGAAGCAGGAGAAAGATCAGAAGATTGCAGCCGGCCTCGATCAGCTGAACGGGAAGGCGGCAGACGTCGTTCACCCCGGGGTTGACGGCGTTGCCGTGAGCGGTAAAGCCGAAGGGAGACTCGATCCCGTAGCAGCAGCCTCCCAAAAAGCAGCCGATGCGTCCGAATACGTGAAACAGCGGTACAACCACGGCATAGAGCTCGAAAAGCTGGCGCGGTTTGACGCGTCTGTCAAAGCGGCAGTAAACGGGAACCGCGGCGAGACCGCCGAGAAAGCCGCCGTAGAACACCATGCCTCCGATGCACATGATAAAGAATTCCCAGAACTTGTCGAACCAGAGCACCGAGATGTTTTGAAATATGGTGATCAGATTACGGATATTTGTCAGCGCGTACAAAATATGCGCCCCGATAAAGATCCCGGCGCCGATGGAAAGCATAAGCAGCATCAAATCAAAGAGGTCAAACCCAAAGCGTTTTACCAGAAATCTGCCGACAAGAGCGCAGAAGAAACCGCCGATGACGACTAGTATCCCGTAGGTGCCGATGACCCTGCCGAATATTTCAAATTGCGGAAACATAAACCCCCCCTAAAAATAACACAGCCAGCCAAGGGGCTGACTGTGCGCTTGTTTACCGGATAAAAAGCTTATTGGAGAGCGGAAGCGATCGCACTGCTGAGCTCGCTTGCAAAGTTGGGGTCGTTGGCAGCTTTCTCGATAGCCTGCGAAGCGATGCAAACGCATACGGTGCAGGTGAAGAAACCGATGATGGCGAAAACCAGACCGATGATGGAGAGAACCAGACCGGCGGTGGGAATTGAGGACTGTTCGCCGACAGTGGCAAAGCCTTTCTTCGACATAACGGCAAGCACGATACCTACGATAGCCGCGATAAGAGCCGCAATGTTGATCCATGTAAACCACGCGAAAACAATTGCGCACGCGCCGAGCACGATGGATACGATGCCCAGAGTTTTTTGATTACCTGACATTGTTATATCCTCCTAAGATATTAATAATTTAGCGTACGAAACTACGCTGAGATAATTATATATTATTTTGGAATCCATGTCAAGAATATGCTACGATTTTGTTTTAGATGAACAATCTTTTTTCGGATTTGTTGGTCAAAGAATCAAATATGTCTGGAGAGAGAGTCGAAAGAAAAAAGACGAAAGAAAAAAGACGAAAGAAAAAAGACGAAAGAAAAATGGATCTCAAAGAGAATTCTTTTGTTTTCCACTTGCAAAAACGGATAAAACATGGTATAATAAAACCTACTACCCGCCCGTGGCGCAGCTGGATAACGCAACGGATTCCGATTCCGGAGATCGGGGGTTCAAATCCCTTCGGGCGGGCCAAAATTTATGGGGTACCCAAAGGTACCCCATAAATTTTTGTCCGCTAAGTATCCGAAGGGATTTGAACGGGCGTTAAGAAAACAGTCCTG
>ONSE01000097.1 GCA_900320415.1 uncultured Eubacteriales bacterium | reverse complement strand
CCTCCATGAAGTACGTCGGCGCCATCCGCCGCGAACTGGGATTCCGTACGGTATTCAACATTCTCGGACCGCTCACCAACCCCGCTTCTCCCTCCATGCAGCTGCTCGGCGTGTACGACGCCTATCTGGTGGAGCCGCTCTCACAGGTTCTCGTCAATCTCGGCGTCAAGCGCGGCATGGTTGTCTACGGCACCGACAAGCTCGATGAAATCTCTCTCAGCGCGCCGACCAAGATTTGCGAGATCAACAACGGCTGGGTGAAGTCCTACACTATTCGCCCCGAGGATTTCGACTTTGCGAGCTGCACCAAGGACGACCTCAAGGGAGGCTCTCCCGCAGAGAACGCGCAGATCACACGTGACATTCTCGCGGGCAAGCAGGGTCATCAGCGCAACGCGGTACTGCTCAACGCAGGAGCGGCGCTCTATATCGGCGGCAAGGCGGAGAGCATGAAGGAGGGCATTGACCTCGCGGCGGAGCTGATTGACTCGGGCAAGGCGCTGGAGACGCTCGAAAAATTCATCGAAGTCAGCAACACCCCCGAGGAAGACATATGAATATCTTAGATCAGCTTGCCGCCCACGCGAGGGAGAGATGCGCGGCGGCAAAGGAAATTATTTCAGAAAAAGAAATAAAGGAGCGTGCGCTCGCTCAGCCAAAGGGCAGCTTTTCCTTTGAAAAAGCGCTCAGGGGTGAGGATATCTCGTTCATCTGCGAGTGCAAAAAGGCTTCTCCCTCCAAGGGCCTGATCGTCCCCGACTTCCCGTACCTGCAGATCGCGAGGGAGTACGAGGCGGCGGGCGCGGACTGTATCTCGGTGCTGACTGAGCCGAAGTGGTTTCTGGGCAGCAGCGGATATTTGAAAGAAATTGCCGCCGCTGTAAAGATTCCCTGCCTGCGCAAGGATTTCACGGTGGATGAATATATGATATACGAGGCAAAGCTGCTGGGCGCGTCGGCGGTGCTGCTGATCGCCGCGATCCTCAGCGAGTCCGAGATCGTAGAGTATCTCGCTGTCTGTGACGCGCTGGGACTTTCCGCGCTGGTTGAGGCGCACAATGAGGCGGAAGCCGAGGCGGCGCTGCGCGCGGGCGCGAGAATCATCGGCGTAAACAACCGCAATCTCAAGGATTTTTCGGTGGATACCGAAAACAGCCGCCGCCTGCGGAGCCTGATACCATCCGAGGTGCTGTTTGTTTCCGAGAGCGGCGTCAGCACAGCAGCGGATGTGCAGGCGCTCCGTGAGATCGGAGCGGACGCGGTTCTGATCGGCGAGACGCTGATGAAGGCGGCGGACAAACGACAAAAACTCAACGAACTCAGGGGGAGCGTATGACAAGGATAAAACTTTGCGGACTTTCACGCATGGAGGATATAGTGGCGGCGAACCGCCTGAAGCCCGATTATATCGGCTTTGTATTTGCCGCAAAGAGCAAGCGGCGTGTGTCGCAGCTCAAGGCTGCCGAGCTGAAAAGCAAGCTGGACCCCAAAATCAAGGCGGTCGGCGTTTTTCTGGACGATGACCTTGACGCGGTCGCCGCGATGATGAATCTCGGCATTGTGGATGTGGTGCAGCTCCACGGCAGGGAGGACGCGGAGTACCTCAAAAAGCTGCGTACCATCACCGACAAGCCGATCATCAAGGCGTTTGTGATCAACTCCGCCGAGGATGTAAAGCGCGCCGAGGAGTGCGACGCGGACTACATTCTGCTCGACGGCGGCAAGGGCAGCGGCAAGGTGTTTGACTGGAGCCTGCTCAAGGACATAAAAAGACCTTACTTCCTCGCGGGAGGACTCAACCCGGGCAACGCCGAGGCAGCGGTGTCACGCCTGCACCCCTTCGCGGTGGACGTGAGCACGGGAATAGAGACGGACGGCGTCAAGGACGCCGAAAAAATGGCGGCGTTCGTGGCCGCCGTGAGAAAGGGAGAAGAAGAATGACGAATCCAAAGGGACGCTTCGGCATTCACGGCGGTCAGTATATCCCCGAGACGCTGATGAACGCGGTGATTGAGCTGGAAGAAGCGTACAATTACTATAAGAACGACGAGGCGTTCAACAGTGAGCTGACCGACCTGTTCAACGACTACGCGGGCAGACCCTCGAGGCTCTACTATGCCGAAAAGATGACAAAGGATCTCGGCGGCGCGAAGATTTATCTCAAGCGCGAGGATCTGAACCATACAGGCGCTCACAAAATCAACAATGTTCTCGGACAGGCGCTCCTCGCCAAAAAGATGGGTAAGACCCGTCTGATCGCCGAGACAGGCGCGGGACAGCACGGTGTCGCCACCGCCACTGCCGCCGCCCTGATGGGGATGGAGTGCGTGGTGTTCATGGGTGAAGAGGATACCAAGCGCCAGGCGCTCAACGTCTACAAAATGCGCCTGCTGGGCGCTGAGGTGATTCCCGTCACCACAGGTACCGCGACCCTCAAGGACGCGGTTTCCGAGGCGATGCGCGAGTGGACGACACGTATTTCCGATACGCACTACTGCCTCGGTTCCGTTATGGGACCTCATCCGTTTCCCACCATCGTCCGCGACTTCCAGGCCGTCATTTCCAAGGAAATCAAGGAGCAGATGCTTGAGAAAGAGGGCAGACTGCCCGACGCGGTGCTCGCCTGCGTGGGCGGCGGCTCCAACGCTATCGGCAGCTTCTACCACTTTATTGAGGACAAGGACGTGCGCCTGATCGGCTGCGAGGCGGCAGGAAGGGGTATTGACACCTTTGAGACGGCGGCGACCATTTCCACGGGCAGGCTGGGTATTTTCCACGGCATGAAGTCCTACTTCTGCCAGGACTCTGACGGCCAGATCGCTCCCGTTTACTCCATTTCGGCAGGCCTGGACTATCCCGGCGTAGGTCCCGAGCACGCCCATCTCCACGACATCGGCAGGGCGGAGTACGTCGCGATCACCGATGACGAGGCAGTGGACGCGTTTGAGTATCTCTCCAAGACCGAGGGTATCATTCCTGCCATCGAGTCCTCCCACGCGCTGGCGCACGCCATGAAAATCGCGCCTGCCATGGACAGGAATCAGATCATCGTCATCACCGTTTCGGGCAGAGGCGACAAGGACTGCGCGGCGATTGCGCGCTACAGAGGGGAGGATATCCATGAGTAATATCGCGAAGGCCTTTGCGGATGGCAAGGCGTTTATCCCGTTCATCACCTGCGGCGACCCCGATCTGGAGACGACCGCTGCGGCGGTCAGGGAAGCCGTAAAGAACGGCGCGGATCTGGTCGAGCTGGGAATCCCGTTCTCCGACCCTACTGCGGAAGGACCCGTCATTCAGGGCGCGAATATCCGTGCGCTGCGCGGCGGCGTCAGAACGGACAAGATTTTTGATTTTGTCCGTGCGTTGCGCCGGGACGTGACCGTTCCGATGGTGTTTATGACTTACGCCAATGTGGTCTTTTCCTACGGCGCGGAGAGCTTTATCTCCACCTGTGCCGCAATTGGTATCGACGGCTTGATTCTCCCCGATATCCCCTTTGAGGAGAAGGAGGAGTTCCTTCCGCTTTGCCGTCAGTACGGCGTGGATCTGATTTCCCTGATCGCGCCGACCTCTGACAACCGCATCGGCATGATCGCCAAGGAGGCGGAGGGCTTCATCTATCTTGTGTCCAGCCTCGGTGTGACAGGCGAGAGGAGCGAGATCAACACCGATCTGGCGTCCATCGTCAGCTTGATCCGCGAGAACACCGATGTTCCCTGCGCCATCGGCTTCGGTATCTCCACGCCTGGTCAGGCGAAAGCAATGGCGGACATTTCCGACGGTGCCATCGTCGGTTCCGCGATCGTGAAGCTGCTCGAAAAATACGGCAAGGACGCGCCGGCGCATATCGGTGCGTATGTCAGGGAAATGAAGGACGCAATCGCGAAATAGGATTAAATCTTGAGTAAATCTT
>ONSE01000048.1 GCA_900320415.1 uncultured Eubacteriales bacterium | reverse complement strand
GATGCAGGCGGGCTTTGAAACCCTCTGCGAGGCGGGCTACGATCCCAGAAACGCTTACTTTGAGTGCATCCACGAGATGAAGCTCATCGTTGACCTTATCTATCAGTCGGGCTTCGCGGGTATGAGATACTCCATCTCCAACACCGCTGAGTACGGCGACTACATCACAGGTCCCAAGATCATCACCGAGGACACCAAGAAGGCGATGAAGAAGATCCTTGCCGACATCCAGGACGGTTCCTTCGCGAAGGAATTCCTCCTCGATATGTCCCCCGCGGGCGGTCAGGCTCACTTCCGTGCCATGAGAAAGCTCGCTGCGGAGTCTCCCGCCGAGCAGATCGGTACCGAGGTAAGAAAGCTCTACAGCTGGTCTGACGAGGATAAGCTCATCAACAACTAATTTCAGATTCTTTGGGGCGGACGCTGTCCGCCCCTTTTTCCACAGCGACAACCGTACGGAGGTGACAGCATGGATAAAAAGTTAATCGACCGCATCAACGAGCTGGCGCGCAAGAAAAAGTCCGTCGGACTCACCGCCGAGGAACAGGCAGAGCAGAAGAAGCTCTATCAGATCTATCTCGGGGAGATTCGTCAGCAGTTCAACGCGACCCTTGACAACGTTTCCGTAAAGGAAAAGGACGGCAAGGTCGTACCCTTCAAGAAGGCGTATAAAAAGCAGGGCTGACGGGTGATCGGTGTACAGGGATGTGTATTCTCCGAGCCAAAGCGAAGGATTTCGGGGAACTTGTGTTCCTCGGGTCGAAAAATGAGAGAGCTTTTCAACAGTTTGGCGGCGTGCGGGGCACGCCGTTTTGTTTTAAAACTCCGACAACGGATAACTCAAATCGAAATATCTTGACTAAAGCAGTGCTTTGGGGTAAAATACCACTGTATGCACTTCAAAAGGGGGTAGGAAACTTGGTTTTTTCAAGCCTGGTATTTCTTTTTGCCTATCTGCCGCTCACGCTGCTGATCTATTACATCACGCCGCCGATTGGCAGAAATATCTTTCTCTTTATTGTTAACCTGATTTTCTACGGCTGGGGCGAGCCTACGCTTGTGCTGCTGATGGTGTTTAACATCTTTTTCAACTACCTCGGCGGCTACTTCGTTGACAAGTACCGCTCCGACCAAAAGAAGAGCAAGCTGTTTTTGATTCTCACCTGCGTGCTGGATATCGGCATCCTCGCGGTGTTCAAATACACGGGAATGCTGGTGGATACCGTCAACCTGCTGCCCTTCCTGAATATCCCGAGCCTGAAGATCAGCCTGCCGATCGGCATTTCGTTCTACACCTTCCAGACGATGTCCTATGTCATCGACGTCTACCGAAACGACGCGCCTGTTTCCAAGAGCTTTATCGGCTTCGGTACCTACGTCGCGCTCTTTCCGCAGCTGATCGCGGGACCGATCGTGCGCTACCGCGACGTCGCCTACCAGCTCGACCACAGAGTCGAAACTCTCGACCGCTTCACCAAGGGCGTCAAGCTCTTCTGTGTGGGTCTTGGCAAAAAGGTGCTCATCGCCAACCAGATGGGCGCCCTGACCTCCGCGATGTTCGGGCACCCCGACGAAAACGGCGTTCTCGGCACCTGGGTCGGTATCGCGGCGTATACGCTTCAGATATATTTTGATTTTTCAGGCTACTCCGACATGGCGTGCGGTCTGGGCAATATGCTCGGCTTTGAGTTCCTCAAAAACTTTGACTATCCCTACATCTCAAAATCCATCACCGACTTCTGGCGGCGCTGGCACATCTCGCTGTCAACGTGGTTCAAGGAGTATGTTTACATCCCCCTCGGCGGCAACCGCAAGGGCATGAAGCGGCAGATCATCAACCTGCTGATTGTCTGGGGACTTACGGGACTCTGGCACGGCGCGTCCTACAACTTCATTTTCTGGGGCCTGTACTACGGCGGTCTGCTGATTCTCGAGAAATTCGTGCTGAAAAAATGGCTGGACAGACTTCCGACTGCGGTGCAGCACATCTACACCATTTTCATCGTGATGATTGGCTGGGGTCTGTTTTACTTCACCGATGTGGGACAGCTCTTCAACTTCATGGGCGATCTCTTCAACTTCGGCAACGGCCTGATCAGTCAGAGCGCGCTGTCTCTCACGCTGAGCTATCTGCCGATAATGATCATCGCGGGTGTGGCGAGTACGCCTCTCGCTGCGAAATACTACGCGCGTTTCAGCGGCTGGAAATACCTCTGGATTGCCGAGACAGCGTTCTGCGCGCTGATTCTGTTTGTCAGCACCGCCTGTCTTGTCCGTCAGAGCTACAACCCCTTCCTCTATTTCCGCTTCTAAATATTTTAAATCGCGTTTTTTAAATCGCGGACTAGGGGTTTTGCTTGACGGTCACTGCACATTTACGCGATAAGCGATCATCAGGCTCTTGCCAATCCCATTGCCCGGGGAAAAGTTTTTTTGAATTGTCGCCCGTTTACGTTTTTTGATTCGCGGACTAAGGGTTTCACTTGACGGTCACTGCCCGTTTGCGTTTTTTGATTCGCGGACTAAGGGTTTCATTTGACGGTCACTGCCCGTTTACGTTTTTTGATTCGCGGACTAAGGGTTTCATTTGACGGTCACTGCCCGTTTACGTTTTTTTTGATTCGCGGACTAAGGGTTTTGCTTGATGGTAACTACCCGTTTACGCGATAAGCGATCATCAGGCTCTTGCCAATCCCATTGCTCTGCGAAAAGTTCTTTTGTTTTTTGCCCGTTTCTCCGCAAGGATTTACAGGCCCGCGTTTCCGTCAGGTACACAGGCATGAAAAACGAAGCACAAAACATTGACCATCGATCACTGTCCACCACCAACTCACTGATTACTACCTCAAAATTGCCATGAAACATTTCAAACAATCCTTACACAATAAAATAAAACATCATCTCAAAAAGCTCAAGCTCAAAAAGCCGCGCACGGAGAAAGAAAAGACGCGGGTGTTCAGCAGCAGTCAGCTGATTCGGGAGAGTGACGGCAGCACACGTGTGTTCCGCGTGAAGGACTTGTCCGCCAAAAAAGAGCGGGCAGAGCGTCCAAGGCGGAAAAACCCCATGGAGCAGTCCGCCAATCTCTACAAGGCATCCGAGCCAAAGGTCAACACCGAGGTCGGCAAGCTGCGTTTTCTGCCTGCGGCGGTGTTTGTTGTGTGCGTTTTCGGGCTTGCTGTCTGGTTTCTGTTCAGTCCGAAGCAGGACTACAGCTCCTCCGAGAAGCGTTATCTGCAGCAATTTCCCGATGCGAGCTTTTCCGATATCGCAAGCGGCAAGTTCGGCTCGGAGTTTGAGACCTATTTTGCCGACCAGTTCCCCGCTCGCAATATGTGGGTGGGATTCAACAGCTATTACTCCCTGGCGCAGGGGAACAACGGCGCGAACGGTGTCTACAACGGCAGAGACGGTTATCTGATCAACGTTCCTGTCTCCAAGGACAACAACTTTCTCAAGAATATCTCGGCGATCACCGACTTCAAGCAGAATCTCGGCGACACGCCGCTCACCGTAATGCTCGCCCCCTCCACGGGCTACATCTGCGCCGACAAGCTGCCCCTTGTCCACGATGCTTACGAGGATGACCTTCTGATGAACCTCGCCATCAAGGAGCTGGGCAGCAGCGGTATTCCGCTGGTGGATCTCCGCGGCGCGTTCCGTGAGGCGTATGCTCAGGGTACGCAGCTCTACTACCGCACCGACCACCACTGGACGACAGCGGGCGCGTATCTTGCCTATACAAAGCTCTGCGAAACCTACGACAAGGCGCCGGTTGACCGTGAAAAGCTCACCACTGAGATATACCCCGATTTCTACGGCACCACCTATTCGAAGAGCGGCTTCTGGATGACGAAGCCCGACGAAGTTGAGGTCTGGAGCAACCCCGGCAACGGCGATAACATCAAAGTCACCATCACTGAGGGAACAGATGTAAAGGAATATAACACGCTGTATTTTTATAACCATCTTGACGAGGACGACAAATATCCCGTGTTCCTCGACGGCAACCATGCTCTCACCACCATTGAGAACAGCAGCGCGGACAGGGGAACCATTGTTGTCGTCAAGGACAGCTTCAGCCACAGTCTCGCGCCCTTCCTCGCGGAAAACTACCGCAAGGTGATCCTGGTGGATATGCGCTATTACAAGCAGAGCGTTTCCGAAATCGTGAAAAACGAGGAAGCGGAGCAGGTTCTTGTTCTCTACGGCATCGACAACCTCTCCACCGATACGGATTTGGTATGGGTCAGCTGACGCATCGTGGTCAAAATAGGCAATGGGACTGTCTGTAAAAGGGCATTCCGTTGGTAAATACTGATAACAGGCGGCCGAAAACTGACGGATGTGTATCAAATTTGATAACTAACCTGTAATTTCTCGAATATTTCTCGAACGGAAAATAATAACGAATTTTATTTCTTTTCAGGAATATCGGGCTAACAATTACAATGGTTGTTAATCTTAAAAAACTTTATTACAAATCTTTCATTTTTTGAGTACAAGTTAGCCAAAAAACGGTTACAATTTTAAGAATACGTTGACTTTACTACAATTTTGTAGTATCATTTTCTAGGGAAGAATTGAGGGGTTACGCCCGTGTAACCGTCACACCCTATGTTTTTTAACCAAAATGTAATATATGTTGTGACTAGTGATTCAAATAAACACAACATCTTGTTGAATATTGTATAATATTTCGAATCCAAGCCATCTTATCAGAGAATTGGAGTGTCATAAGTTGGAAAAATTCGTTGTCACAGGCGGCAAGCCTTTATTTGGTGAGGTAAGCATCAGCGGAGCGAAGAACGCCGCGGTAGCTATTATTCCTGCGGTTATCCTCTGCGATGAACCCTGCCAGATTGAAAATATCCCGAATATCAGCGACGTTACTCTCATCAGCAAGATTTTGCAGCAGATGGGAGCCAAGGTCAGAAGAATCAACAGGAGCACGCTCTACATTGACCCGACGCACATTCATTCCAGCTCCGCCACCAGCGAGCTGGTCATGGGCATGAGAGCGTCTTACTATCTCCTGGGCGCGCTGCTCGGCAAGTACGGCAACGCGAGAGTTGCTCTCCCCGGCGGCTGCAACTTCGGCGTCCGTCCGATTGACCAGCATCTCAAGGGCTTTGAGGCGCTCGGCGCAGAGACCCGTTTGGTGGACGGCGCGATCATCGAAGCCATGTGCGGTGAAGAGGGACTTGTAGGCACTCACATCTATCTCGACGTAGTCAGCGTAGGCGCGACCATGAACATCATGCTCGCCGCCAGCCGCGCGAAGGGACTGACCGTTATTGAGAACGCGGCGAAGGAGCCTCACATCGTTGACCTTGCCAACTTCCTCAACTCCATGGGAGCGGACGTACGCGGCGCGGGTACTGACGTTATCAAGATCCGCGGCGTCAGCGCGATGCACGGCATCACCTATTCAATTATTCCCGACCAGATTGAGGCGGGCACCTATATGTGTGCCGCGGCTGCGACCCGCGGCAAAATCACCGTCAGCAATATCACTCCCAAGCATCTGGAGTCCATCTCCGCGAAGTTCCGTGAGATGGGCGTCAAGATCACGGAGTATGACGAGGCGATCATCTTTGACGCGACCGTAAAGCCGCTCAAGAGAGTCAACATCAAGACCATGCCCCATCCGGGTTTCCCGACGGACTGTCAGCCGCAGTTCACCTCGCTTCTCATGAGCGTGCCCGGCACCAGCATTGTGAACGAGAACGTATGGGACAACCGCTATCAATATATCAGTGAGCTGATGCGCATGGGCGCTCACATCTCGGTAGAAGGCAGACTTGCCATCATCGAGGGCGGAACACCGCTGACAGCGGCTCCCGTCCGGGCGACAGATCTGCGCGCGGGCGCGGCGATGATCATCGCTGCCCTCCAGGTAAAGGGTACTACAGAGATTTCCAGCATCCAGTATATCGAGAGAGGCTACGAGGATGTTGTCGAAAAGTTTAAGGCTCTCGGCGCTGACATCAAGAAGGTCTACTACTCGGGCGACACCGAAGAAGAACTCCGCGCCTGATTATTTTAAATCGCGGACTAAGGGTCTTGTTTGAGGGTTGCTGCACGTTTACGCGAAAAGCGTTCATCAGACTGTTGCGAATCCCATTTCCCGGAGACAGGTTCATCTGAATGGATCGCGAAAAGCGTTTATCAGACTGTTG
>ONSE01000160.1 GCA_900320415.1 uncultured Eubacteriales bacterium | reverse complement strand
TTGAACAAAATTTAGCAATAAAAACGAGCAGAACTTGTTCATATTTTTTTGGAGGGATTTTGTCCTCCTGCTCCGCGCTTCGGAACACTATGCACAACTTAAGGCTTTCGCCGGGAAAGAGGTATTCTTTTCCGGCTCACAAACCGGGAATGACCAATAATTTTTCAGACGAGATAATTGAGAGTTTGCGTAGCCATTAAGCTGTAAATAGTGTCTTTTTATATATATTTATTTTTATATTCACTTATTTGTTCAAACTATTAGGAGGGATGTTTATGAAAAAAACAGTTGGAATTCTTTCCTTGTTCCTGGCGTTCATCATCGCCGTGAACTCTGTTACTCCGGTATTGTCTGAATCGATATCGGACTATTTCTCCATGCTGCCGAAGACGGGTGCTTTTAACCATCCTGCGGACGAAGCTTCCGCGGCAGACGGCGAGAATGCGGCAGAGGAAGATTCCGACCTGAAGGAAGCAGCGTATGACGACGGAAAAATACTGATTTACAACTTTGACCAGCTGTCGATGATCGGCAGCGGAAAAAGCTATGAGTATGACGACGGCGTTACGGCAATCTATGCTATGGACGCTGAGTATAAGCTCGCACGGGACATTTCCCTTCCGCGTCATACCCTGTGGCAGCTTCCCGAAGGCTTTTCGGGAAAAATCACAGGCGACAAGCAGGAGCAGGCTCCGTTATATGACAGACAGACCGACAGGATCTATGTCTATCATCCCTACCAGCTTGCCGTGATGGCTATGGAGGACGCGGACAGCCAGCCCGTTATGGACGGCGACGCGGAGGCGGCTTCCTTCGGCTCAGGAAAAGTCATCTGCACAGATGAAGAAAACAAGCACTATCTGACCTACAGCGGAGAGCACAACTATGTGATATCCGCCGCGTTCGATTCCGACATCTCGCAAAAGCCCCTTTCGGTCAGCAAGAGCAAGTCAAAGAGCAAAAACAGCGCTGACGACGAGCTGGTGGGAGAGGGCGAGGCCGAGTTTGAGGGACGCGATTTCGCGGGTCAGGTTGTCAAAAAGATCGGCACAGAGAAGTACATCCTGATCGGTAACCAGGAGCAGCTTCGTGCCATCGGTACGGATAAGGACGTTCTCAGCCCGGTTTATCAGGTTGACTACGTGGCCTGGACCGGATTCGTAGTGGATAAGGATTCGGACGGAAAGCCGATCCGGCTTTACGGCGGCGACGCCGATCTGCTCGAGTCGCAGAACGGTTACGATGATTTCAGCTTCCAGTCGATTCACACGACAACAGGAGGCTCTACCGGTGACGAGAGGTATTACTCGGGCGTCAATCAGGATACGGGAGAACCGTATCTCGACGCGAGGCGCACCACGACCGACCTGAACAGCGCGACGCAGGCGAGCTGGAAGACAGGTGAAACATACAGCGCGAAGGCAAACTACATCATCTTCCGCGACATCGACCTCGAAGGCGCGTCGAATGCGTGGAAGCCGCTGATGTTCAGCGGAACGATGTACGGCGCCAAGACCTCAGGCGGAAAGCTCTGGGACGGCGACGCGATCGGCAACGCGACGAAGATCACCGCGACCGCCGAAGCGAACCGTCCGATCATCTCAAACGTCTACGTCAAGAAGGATTCAACGCTGAATGTCAATGATTACATCGGCATCGGCTTCTTCGCGACGATCTCCAACAAAGCTGACAGCAGCAACCTCGGCGTCAGCGGAGGACAAGCGATCGTCAAGAACCTTGACCTGCATGACGTCCATGTGGAGAACAACGCAACGGAGACAGGCGTTGACGAGACGCTGCTCAACCTCGTGACGGAAAACCTCGGTAAGCTGGTTGGAGGCTTGCTCGATGTTCTGCTGAGGCTTCTCAGCTTTGGCTCCGCGAGCACCGACCTGAGCACAACGCTTTCCAACCTGCTCAACGCGAGGGCTAACGACCCGACCGTTTTTGCGACGGGCGCGTTCGCGGGCAGGATTTACGGTGACGTCCTTGTGGAGGACTGCCGCGTCAGCGGACAGGTCACGGTTTCCAACGTGAAGGACCGCACAGGCGGCTTTGTCGGCTACACGGAAGGCATGACGGAATACAGCGGTTTGTCCAGGGCACTCGGCGCGGTTTCGACCTTCCTTTCGAGTGTTCTGAATGTTATCCCCGCGGTGGGTCTGGGCGATCTTGTGACGATCCTTCTCGATAACGCGCTCCCTGTGGGCAATCTGATCCCCACGGACTACATCGCGCCGAAGATCGTTCACTGCGAGGCGAGCGGTCTCATGGGAGACATCGGCAAGACCACCACGAATTTCGCGGGCGGCTTTGTCGGTCAGCAGATCGGCACCTGCATTGAGGACTGCTCTGTGACAAGCGACACCTACACGGAGAACGGAGAAACCAGGAATACCACCTTCGCTGTCAGGGCTAAGAACTACGGCGGCGGCTTCTGCGGTCTCGCGAGAGACGCGGAAATCAAGGGCACGCTCGACGGCGTGGGAATTGACTGGTCCTCGATCATCAAGAAAATCCATCCCCAGAGCGTACTGATGAACTGCAGCATCGAGGACGTCGCCTACACGGTGACGGGCGAGAGCTACCTCGGCGGCTTCGTCGGCGTGCTCAACAGCAGCTACGCGGTTGACTGCAAGATCGATTGCGGTGAACAACCGCTTGATATACACGGAACGGATAACTGTATCGGCGGTTTTGCGGGATACGCGACCGTCGGCTGGACGTCCTCTCTCGGAAAGGACGAAAACCACGAGAAGAGTCTGCTCGGTACCGTCAGACAGATCCTGACAGGTCTGCTTTCCACTGATGCGAGCACGGGTCAGCAGCTTCTCACCCTGATGGGCGTTTCCCCGTCCGCCATCCTGGGCTGTCAGATCTACAGCGATTCGCTGACGGTCACCGCGAACCAAAACTTCGCGGGAGGTATCCTCGGCAAGGGAGACGGCGTCATGATCGGCACCTCCAATCAGGCGTCGCTTGATGAGCTTGCCAAGTGGAACTCAGGCACCCTGCTGGATGAGGCGCGGGACAGACCGGTGATTCTCGACGGTCTGACGAGCGTGACGACACGTACAGGCGACTTCGCGGGCGGCGTCGCGGGCTATGTCGGCTCCGCTGCCTTCCAGGGACTGCTCAATGATGTGGTAGGTCTCGGCGACTTCATCGGCTTCAGCGTCAGCGACGTTACGGTGACGGGCGTTGACGGCGGCTACACCGTCAAGGCAGGCAACTACAACGCGGGCGGCGGCTTCGGACTTGCCGTCGGCGGCACCGTTAAAAACGTTCATCTCAACAAATTGAAGAGTGTTGAGGCATATAACCGCGCGGCGGGCTTTGTCGGTATCGCGGGTCCCGGCGCACTGGCGGGAACGGGCGCTCTCACCGTCAACCTTCTCGGACTTGACAAGGTGCTGGAGGTCAGCAACCTTCTCAGCATCGGTCAGGGCATGGAGGTTCACATCGACAACTCCACCGTCACCGGTATCAACAGCGGCTTTGTGGTTGAGGCAACAGGTACCAACAGCGGCGAAGATGTCTTTGATTTCACGGCGGCGGGCTTTATCGCCGACAGCAACAGCACCAAAATCACCAACTCTCATACATATAATCTTCTTTCGGTCACCGCGACCGACAGCAACGGTTTCGCGGGCGGCTTCATCGGCACCTCGGAGACAGGAGGTCTTGCGGAGGCGGCAAACAACGACGCCACAGGCCTCAAGGACAAGTACTCCAGCGACGGTGTGCTGAATATCAACGGCCTGCTCAAGGCGGTCGGCTACCTGATCCCCTCCTATATCGATTGTACCACCACCTATGTGGACGACGGTTATGTGCAGGCGGACATCGCGGGCGGCTTTGTCGCGAATATGGCAAGCGGCACCGTAGACAACTCCGTGACCAAGCTGAACCTCACGGGCAAGCCCGACAGGGAGCTGACAGCGGCGGAATGGACGCCTGTCAACATTGCTCCCTGGACAAGAACCATGAGGAAAGTTTACGATCCCGACGCGGTGGAGGCGACGGGCGATCCGGACAAGCAGTTTGCCGTATTCAACATCGGCAGCGTCAAGGCCTGTACCTTCGGCGGCGGCTTCGGCGGAAGAGTCGTTTCCGGCGCGCTGGCGAAGGCAGGCGGCGGTGTTTCGATTCTCGGCAATACAGGATTGAATATCAGCCTCGACGATCTGGCAGGTGTTCTGAATGTCTATGTTCCTAACGTCAGAAACGCGGGCGTATACTCCGAAAACGGCTTCACGGTTGAGGCGGAGGAAGTGCGCAGCGGTGAATCGGCATCGGGCAGCGCGGGCGGCTTCGCGGGCTACACGAGCGGCGCGCAGATCTCAAACTCCGACGTCTATCAGCTGAAGCGCACCGAGGTCAAAGCTCCCGCGATTCTGGAGACGGCGAACGCACCGACCTACTTCGACGAAAGCACCTATGCCGTCACGGGCGGCGCCTACGCGGGCGGCTATGTCGGCAATATGGATATCGGAAGCGCGGCGAGCGTCGGCAACGGCCTGAAGGTATTGGGAGAGACGATCCAGCTCACCAATATCGCGTCGGCACTCAGCGTGGTCGTCACCACGATCGAACACTCCGACGTGCAGGGCATGGGCGGCGGCTTCTCCGTGAGAGCGGGCAAGCCCGATGTCAACGGAAACGTCGGAAAGTCAGGCGGCTTCGCTGGCGAGGTATCCGGTGGCCATATCCAGAACTCACATTGTAAAAACTTCTATTATATCATCGGCATGGAGGCAGCGGGCGGCTACGTCGGCAACATGAAACCGGGCAATGTGGCAAAGCTCCTCGACAACGGCAGTATTCTCGATCCGGCTAAGCTGCTCGGTATTGATTCGGCTCTCGCTACCTTGGTTGAGGACTTCGTCCCCACCATCCGCAACAGCACCACCTCGTGCGTACCCTGCGGCGGCGTTGTCAGAGCCCAGGCGGCTTCGGATGACGCGCATCAGCGCGGCTGCGCGGGCGGTTACTGCGGTCACAACGAGGGCGGTCATATCTGGGGTCTGAACACCAAGGTGTGGAAAAACCGTGACTTCACTGAAGACCCCGTTGTGCGCCCCTACGAGGGCGAACGGCACATCGCCACGGCGTGGCGTATCCGTTCCGTTTACGGCGCGGAATACGCAGGCGGCTTCACGGGCTATATGGAAAGCGCGGACACCGCAGATACAGGCAACGTCAAGCTCCTCGGCGGACTGATTCAGGCGAACAACCTTCTCTCCGCTCTCAAGCTGGTCTATCCGACAGAGGAAACCACGGCTGTCTACGGACCGCTGCGCAACATTGATGTTCTCACCTGGAACGCATGGGTAGAGTTTGTCGGAAAGAAGGGCGGCTTCGGCGCTCAGCTGGCGCAGGGAGGAGCGGTTTCGATTCCCGATAATCCGACAGAAGAGGATATCAGTGAAGCGCAGGCAACGCTTGACGGCAAGATCGATTCTTACATCTACGGCTGCACCGTTGTCGCGGGCAGAACCTCTCACGACGCCATGACGATCACCGAGGGCGGCAACGCCGGCGGTTACGTCGGATACATGAAGACAGGCGTCATCACCAACGGACAGACATATGATATCAAGTATGTCCGCGCGATGCGCAGCGCGGGCGGCTACGCCGGCAAGATGCAGACGGGAGGCGCGGCGGACTTCGGTTCGGTCAGCCTTCTCGGACTGAATCTGAACCTCGGCCAGATGGTGAACGTAGCGCAGGTATTGGTGCCCACGGTCAAGAGCGGTACCGTACACGGCTGGCAGTCGGGCATGACCGTAACGAGTTACGGAGCCGCGTCTGATAAAAGCGGCTACGCGGGCGGCTATGTCGGTTCCTCCTACGGCGCCCAGATCTGGGGTGACAAGAACGTAGGCGACACTGCCGGAACAGGCTGTAACGTTGAGAATCTCCGTTACGTCAAGGGCGCGACGGCGGCGGGCGGCTATGTCGGAATCGCCTCCTCGGCTTCCGTTGCGGACGTCGACACACACGCGTCCGACGGCTTCCTGCAGGGTCTTCTCAATTCACTGATCAGCACACCTGCCGACCTGGTCAATGTGCTGCAGGCAACGATTTCGACCATCCGCGACGCGGAGGTCAACGCAGACAGCAGCGACTTCGGCTTCACTGTTGACGGTGTGAGAAGAAATGAACATCCCCGTTTCGCGGGCGGCTTTGCGGGTTCGCTGGAGGCGACGGTTGTCAACAGCCGCAAGGGCGACAGCAGCGTTACGGTC
>ONSE01000250.1 GCA_900320415.1 uncultured Eubacteriales bacterium | reverse complement strand
GATAAGCCTGTTTGAAAACGCAAATCCATCTATTAGTCAGTCCATTTAGTTATTGATAGTAGGATTACACTTGTTACATATTTTTTAGCGCATTTTTTGAATGAATGCAGAAGCAGTATGTTTTGGAACATGATGGATCGCAAACACGAAGAATTCATTAAAGCAATGCAGATGTTATGTTGACAGTAATACCTGCATAGCGTGAGATTCTTTTAAAAATGGAGGAAGAAAATGTATTGTTACAGTTGCATGCGCAACAATCCTGACGGAACAAGAATTTGCGCGTATTGCGGAAAAGAAATCAAAGCTGACAATTATCCGCATCATCTTAAACCTGGTACGGTTCTGGATAATAAATACTTGGTTGGTAATTCTATCGGTGAGGGTGGTTTTGGTATCACTTATGTTGGTCTGGATACCAGCTTAGAAATGAAAATTGCCATTAAGGAGTTTTATCCTTCGGGATACGCTAATCGAAATAACACGCTTACCAACAAGGTAACGCTGAATTTTCAGAATGAAGGCGAATATTTCAGGAATGGCAAAGAAAGCTTTCTATGTGAGGCAAAGAATATTGCGAAATTTCACGGTGAAAAGAGCATCGTTGATGTACGTGCTTTCTTCGAGGAGAATGACACCGCATACATCATTATGGAATATTTAGACGGTGAAAACCTTAGCGAAAAGCTGAATACTTCGGGTATGTTCGAACCTGTGGAGTTGTTCAGGTTGTTTCTCCCAGTGATGCGAACGCTTGGAAAAATGCACCACGAGAGTGTTATCCACAGAGATATTTCTCCTGAGAATGTCCGCATGGTGTCTGATGGTACTTTGAAACTCATGGATTTCGGTTCTGCAAGATACTTTGCGGGTATGAAGAAAAAAACAATGTCGGTGCAGTTTAAGCCCGGATTCGCTCCTTTTGAGCAGTACAACCCAAAAGGTAATCAGGGACCTTGGACGGATGTATACGGTCTCTGTGCAACTATTTATAAATGTATTACGGGCGTAACGCCTGCAGACCCTCTTGAGCGTTGCCAGACGAGTTCTGGGAAAGATATCCTGAAAAAGCCGTCTGAACTGGGCACTCAAATCAGCGAGGCACTGGAATCGGTGCTGATGTACGGTATGGAAATTTACCCTGAGAATCGTTGCAAAAATATGGAGGAGTTGATTCGCATTACGGAGGATGCTCTTATTGGCAACAAGACGGTCGTCGGCTATGATTGGAGTGCAGCTACTACGGGGACCTCGTACAAAACAAGTGCCTCTGATGAGCCGTACAAAACAAAGTTTGCCAATAACGATAAAGTTGCTCATACCGTCGTAGACAATGAATGTGTCAATGATGGTTTGTTTCCTGCTGCTGCGAATAAGTCTGCGCCGCGTAAGAAAAATCCAGTGATAATCACGTCGCTGATTGTATCTATTTCCGTTATTGCCGCTGTAGCTGGAGTTGTCTGTTTTTATACGCTAAATCAAAGCAAAAACAATGATATTGTCGCAACGGATTCCACAGAAGAATCAGATACGACAGATGAATCAGGACAGGGAGGTATTTCTGGCACCGAAACTGATGATAAGGTCATCATGACTAACGTGAGCGGAAAAAAACTGTCAGACGCGCAAAATGAACTAAATGCCTTGGGCTTAGAAATAGACACTGCCTATGAAGAAAGCAGTGAGTTTGCTGAAGGATATGTCATTCGTCAAAGCATTCAACCTGATCGTATTCTGAATAAAGGCGACACTGTCATGCTGTTTGTAGCAAAAGAAGCAAGTCATCGGGAAGATGAGGACTCTGCTGGAGACGACGTTTCTCAAAGCAATTATGTGATTTTGTATTGTTGCGCCAGCGACTATGTTACACTCAGGGACAGACCATCCCGAAGCGGAAATGAGATTACAAAAATCTACACAAGAGACAGTGTGAAATATCTGAGCTCTACTGGTGATTTTTACTACGTGGATTACAACGGCGACAAAGGGTATGTTCTCAAGGAATTCTTTTCACAGGACAAGAACGCTGCGCTTAATTACGGCACTGGTAATTCAAGTGTCACCAATTCAAATGTTCTTTATTGCTGTGCAAGTGACTATGCTTCTCTGAGGAGTGGTGCCTCCAGAGATTCTGGCGTGATCACAAGGATATCCTCACGTGAGGCAGTTACTTATTTGGGATCCAGCGGAGAGTTCTACCGTGTTTCTTTCAAAGGACAAACTGGTTATGTCCTGAAGAACTATTTCTCCGCGTCTCCCGATGCGCCACTTAACTACGGCGATAATTAATTTGAGGTGATGATTTTGATGAAGCGATGGATTGCGTGTGCCTGCACTTTTATGTTAATGATGTCTGCTTGCACCACTTTGCAATCAGGTAACGATACGGCGTCGACATCTAAAGCAGAGACGGCAGTGGTATCGTCGGACATCAGCAGTCGAACAGACATGACGAAGTCTGGTACAGCCACGGGAGCGACTGCAGCCGATGGGCTAACGGCGGAGACAAGCGGTACCGATGAAACGCTTGCTGATTTTGAGGTTGTCGTTGGAAAAAATAAGAGGATTCCGTTTACCGCCATTTGTCAGTATCCCGAGTTGCCGACAGGGTGCGAGGTGACCTCACTTTCCATGGTATTTAACCACTATGGACATCCTTGCGACAAGTGCGACATTGCCGATTACTATCTGACCAAGGGTGAGGTGGGAACGGTAGATTTTCATGAGGCGTTTGAAGGTGATCCCCGCGATGAGAGCTCCTATGGTTGTTACGCGAACGTCATCGTCAAGGCGGCTGAGAAAATCATTGCAGAAAAAAATTACCCCCTGAAAGTCAGCGATTTGACGGGAACTCCGCTGGATTCGCTGCTAAATCAGATAGATCAAAACCGTCCCGTAATTGTTTGGGGCACCCAGGACTGTCAGGAAGGACATTTCAGCGTAACATGGAATGTCGATGGAAAGGAACTGGTTTGGTTTACTCCGGAACACTGCATGGTTCTGGTTGGCTATGACGAAAGCTCAGTCTGGGTCGCCGATCCGATTTACGGCAAGGTGATCAGTTATGATAAGGATACGTTTGAAAGTAGCTATCGCTCGCTTTTTCAGCAGGCGGTGCTGCTGCAGCCAGCATAGTGACTGGCGCGAAACGGACGGCAAATGGAAGAGTTCGCGTATAATCCGAAAAGTTTCGGATCGTCGCTGTCACAACGGTTTTGGTGAGAGTGGGCCAACTGGCTTCGGCACGGGTTTTGAATAATAATTTGATATTATAAACTACAATGTAATAAGTAATATTTATTCAAAGTAGCAAGTTTGCATCATTGGCAATGTATTACTTTAAACG
>ONSE01000049.1 GCA_900320415.1 uncultured Eubacteriales bacterium | reverse complement strand
GCAACAAGGCTTGTCAGATACTGGAGCGCGTCCAGCGTCTCGCCTCTTCTTCCGATCACAAATCCGACCTCATCACCCGAGAGATTGAACTCAACGGCGTTTTCCTCTGTCTTTTTCTCAATCTGAACGCTCTCGAGCGTCATCTTGTCGAGGACGTTTCTGAGGAACTGCGCCGCTCTCTCGTCGGCAGGGTTGTCATCGGCAACAGACGCCGAGGCAACAGGCGCGGGAGTCTCGACAACGGGGTCAGGCACTTCCACATACACCCTTACCTTCGCGGGTCTTCCGCCAAAGAGACCGAACTTCTTTTTTTCCTCTCTCTGGATAATCTCGAATTCACAATCCGCGGTATCCTCAAGACCAAGCTCAGCCTTTGCTTTATCGAGGGCGGTCTTTACGTCGCTGCCCTCGCAAATTGCTTCTCTAATCATTTTATACCTCTGATATTTTCATCGGATAACCGACTGAATTTCAAAACCTACTTTTTCTTTTTCTTCTTTGCGGGGGCGCTTGTGTTCTGCTGCGATGTTTCACGTGGAACATACGCGTAGGGAACCTTCGCCTCGTTCTCAAAGAGAAGAGCGGCGTGTCTTGCCTCGCTGTTCGCCGTCATTTGAACGGGACCAAAGACCTTCGCCAGAATAACGGACTGAACCAAGCTGAGCAGCGCGGAAATAATCCAGTAATACGAGAGCGCGCACGGTACCGAAAAGGCGATGTACGCCGAGAACAGAGGAAGCAGATAGAGCATCCACTTCATGCAGCCCTGCTGCTGACCCATGGTGCTGCTGTTCACCTTCGTCATAATGAACTGTGAACCAACGTTGGAAAGGAAGCAGAGCACGGGGAAAATAAGGTACCATGACCAGAAACCAAAGTCTGAGGGAACGTTCAGAAGGCTGAAGCCGAAATAGTCAAAGCCCTTTGCCAGATCGTGGATCTGCTGCGCCTCGGCAGATGAAAACAATCCCTGAATGGTCTCGGTATTCACAATGTTCGGAAAAATCTTGATCAGCGCGATCTGCTGGTAGGTGGGGTTCGCGCTCGTAACGTATCCCGGAATCGTTGACATATAGCTGACCGCCTGGTTAACGTTGTTGGCGTTGAGGTGCAGCGTGTTGGTCAGCGGATAGGCAACGGCGTAGAATACGCCGAACAGCACAAGCATCGGAATAACCATCGTAACGCAGCCGCCCATAGGCTTGACGCCCTCTTTCTCATAGAGCTTGTTGAGCTCCTCCTGATAAAGCTGACGGTTGTTGCCGTACTTCTCCTGAAGCTCCTTCTGCTTCTTCTGCATCCTCGCGTTGCCCGCCATGGACTTCTGCTGCTTGACCGAAAACGGGAAGAGCACCAGCTTGATCACAAGAGTAAAGACGACGATCGCGAGTCCGAAGTTTTGGAACACATAAAATGCCGCCCACAGCACATAGCCGAGGAGACTTCCGAGAAAACCGAAAATTTGCATTATTTTACCTCGCTAGTTTTCTATTCAATTTTTACTTGTCAGGGACGGGGTCGTACCCTCCCTTGGAAAAAGGATTGCAGCGCAGAATGCGCCACACCGTCAGAGCGCCGCCCTTGAGCGCTCCGAACCGTTCAATCGCTTCAAGTCCGTACTGCGAGCACGTCGGAATGTACTTGCAGTGGGCAGGGGTGTAAGGAGATATTGCGGACCTGTAAAATTTGATCAAGGCAATCAGAATACGCTTCATCGCGGCACCTGCTGTTTGTCGTCTATCACACCCGCGGTTTTCAGGTGTTGTCTCATCGCTTTTTTCACAACCTGACTCTTCACAAAGGGCGTCTTTCCCCTCGCGACAAATATCAGATCATATCCTCCCCGCAGCTCGGGGAAAAGCGTGTCGTATGCCGCCCTGATGACGCGTCTTGCCCTTGAACGCTTCACGGCGTTGCCAATCTTCTTGCCTGTGGTGATCCCATATCGCGGCGTGCCTCCCCTGTTCTTCATCACATACGTGACAAGCACGGGGCTTACATAGGACTTTCCCCTGCGGTAAAGCCGCGAAAAATCCTTGTTTTCCTTAATCGTGACGTATCTTGCCATCTCTATCTCTCCGCACTAAGCCGCACAATATAAAGAAAGACCACATTGGAAAGTGGCCGTTTCTTTAGTAAGACAACCTTTTTCTGCCCTTGGCTCTTCTTCTCGCCAATACCTTTCTGCCGTTTGCCGTCGACATTCTCTTTCTGAAGCCGTGCTCCTTCTTTCTGTGGAGCTTCTTAGGCTGGTATGTTCTCAACATAAGCGAAACCCTCCCTTCAAAATTTGGCCTATATCGCCCTGCTTTTCGCCTTGCATATAGCCTTGCAATTTAGCATTATACCTTATTTCTCCCCTTTCGTCAAGTATTTTAAATCGCGTCCTATAACTTTTATTAGGCGGTCACTGCACGTTTTCGCGATAAGCGTTCATCTTTTCTAACCAATCCCATTTCTCAAGGTAACGTTAGAGATTACCGGTCGCACGTTTTCGCGATAAGCGTTCATCTTTTCTAACCATTCCCATTTCTCACGGTAACGTTGGAGATTACCGGTCGCACGTTTTCGCGTAAACGTGCAGCAACCGACTAACCGAAGCCTTAGTCCGCGATTTAAAATACTTGCAATTTGGAAGGAAAAGATATATAATAGTATAGAATAAACATTAATGTGGGTAAATTTGCGAAATGAGTAGATTTGAGAGAAAAGCGGTCCTTTGGTTCAGCGGAAAAACCGCTGAGCCACGCAAAAAACGAGGCGAAAACCGCTGAGGCGGTAATCGGCAAACCGACTCTCCCCGATGGAAAGGAACGACAAAGAAAATGGATTCATTTAACGACGCGTGGGAACTGATCAGCTCCTACTGTCATAACAAGATTACAGACGTGGCATACAATACGTGGATCAGCCGTATCAAACCGCTCGAGCTTGATTTCGACAGCAACACCGCGTACCTGCTTGTTCCGAACGATTTTCACCGCCAGACAATCAAGCGGTGCTACATCCCCCTGTTGAATGAAGCGTTTGAAGCGATTTTTGACAACAAGTTCAATATCGCGCTGAAAACGCCTCAGGAGGCGAACCTCCCCCAGCCCGCCAAGGTGATCCCCGAAACGACTACCGATACCAATTACGAATATACGTTCGATACATTTATTGTCGGCCCGTCCAACAAGTTCGCGCACGCGGCTTGTCTGGCGGTAGCGACGAATCCCTCCAAGGCGTACAATCCCCTGTTCCTGCACGGCAACTCGGGACTGGGCAAAACACACCTTCTCTACGCCATCGGAAACGAGATCAAGAAGAACGACCCGAGCAAGGTGATTTGCTATATCAAGGGCGACGACTTTACCAACGAGCTGATCGAATCCCTGAGACAGGCAAAGATGCCGGAGTTCAGACGCAAGTACCGCCACGCCGACGTTCTGCTGGTGGACGATATCCAGTTCATCGGCGGCAAGGAAAGTACGCAGGAGGAGTTCTTCCACACCTTCAACGCGCTGCACGAGGCGCACAAGCAGATCGTGCTGACCTCTGACCGTCCGCCCAAGGAAATCCGCACGCTGGACGACCGTCTGCGTTCACGCTTTGAGCAGGATCTGATTGCGGACATCCAGCCCCCCGATTTTGAAACGAGGATCGCCATTATAAAGAGGAAGGCGGAGCTGCTCGACCTCGAACTCTCCAACGAGATCTGCGAGTACATCGCGAACAAGCTCAAGTCGAATATCCGCCAGCTGGAGGGCACGGTCAAGAAGCTCAAGGCGAAATCCTACCTGAATGACGAAAAGCCCACGCTGAATTCCGTGCAGGAGGTTATCGCGGACGTGCTCAACAACGACGTGCCGCCCGAGGTAACGGTAGAGCGCATCATTGACGAGGTCGCGCGCACCTACGGGATGTCACCGGAGGATATCACCAAGCAGAAGAGCAAGAAGGCAAACGTCAGCAACGCGCGTCATATCGCTATCTATATAACAAGGGAGCTGACCAACCTGACCGTCAAGGAAATCGGAAATCTCTTCGGCGGCAGACACTATACCACGGTTCTCTACTCCATCACAAAGGTGGGCGAGCAGCTGGAAAAGGATCTCAAGACCCGCGAGCTGGTCGACGACATGATGAAGAACATCAAGGACAGATAAGAAAACAGAGGTCACCGATCAAAAAAAACGACCTCAGACCGCCGGGAAATCTCCCAACTAATCCACACACATTCACATCGCGTTTCTGTTCAAACGTGAAGCTTGTGGACGGATGTGGACGGTATATGGAAGAAATTCGAAATTGTGTGGAAAAGCCTTCACAGCGGCGCACATTTTACCATCAGCCCGCTGTTGACAGATTTTTCCCGTCCCTGTCGGGATATTTCCTGTTTTTCTATATTTTCACATTACCTACTACGACTACGAAATAATTTAAAAGATAAAGATTGGAGAAGCTTTCAAAATGAAAATTACCTGTTTGCGAACAGATCTACAGTCAGCCATCTCAAACGTGTCCAGAGCTGTATCCTCCAAATCGACAATTCCCGCCCTGGAGGGCGTGCTGGTAAAGGCATACGGAGACAATCTCAACATCTCGGGCTACAATCTCGAGATCGGAATCACCACCGACGTCGAGGCGACCATCAAGGAGGAGGGCGAGATCGTCATCAGTGCGAAGCTGTTTCTTGATATCGTCAGGAACCTGCCCGAGGAGATCCTCACCATCGAAACCGACGACAAGCTGATCATCTATATCCAGTGCGGAGAGGCGGACTACAAAATCACGGGAATGTCCTCCGTGGAATACCCCGACCTGCCGACCTTTGAGCAAACCGACGGCATTACGCTTCCCTCCAAAACACTGCGCGAGATGATCCGCCAGACGGTTTACGCCACCAGCGAAAACATGGAGAAGCCGATCTATACAGGCTCCCTGTTTGAAATCGAGAACTCCGTGCTCACCATCGTCGCGATCGACGGCTACCGCATGGCGGTCCGCCGCGAGAACGTTGACAGTCAGAGCGAGACCACGTTCATCGTTCCCGGCAAGACCCAGCTCGAGATCCTCAAGCTGCTGGGCGACGACGAGGAGCATGTCGATATCATCATCGGACAGCGCCACATCACCTTCAAAGTAAAATCCTACCGCGTCATATCCCGCCTGATCGAGGGCATATTTATAGACTATAAGAGCACGATCCCCCAGACCAACAAGACCGAGGTGGTCATCAACACCAGACGTTTGATGAACTCTGTGGAGCGAATGTCGCTGATGAACAACGAGAGGATGCAAAGCCCCGTGCGCTGCAAATTCCTCAGCGACGAAATCAGATTTACCTGCGCGTCGGCAGTCGGTTCGGCGAAGGATTCCATCCGCATCCCGATCATGGGAGATCAGGTGGAGATCGGCTTCAACAACCGTTACCTGCTCGACGCACTCAAGAATACCGACTGCGACGAGGTGAAACTGGTGCTCAACGGCTCCATCTCCCCCATCATCATCAAGCCCGTTCAGGGAGACAGCTTCCTGTTCATCGTAGTACCCATGAGGCTCGCAAATGAAGGCTGAAACCATACACATTGATTCCGAATACATCAGGCTCCAGGACTTGCTGAAGCTCACGGGTCTCGCCGCGACGGGCGGAATGGCGAAGGTCGTCATCCAGAACGGCGAGGTCAGGGTCAACGGCGAGGTCTGCACCATGCGGGGCAAGAAGCTGCGCGCGGGCGACACCGCCGAATATGACGGAACAGCCGTCACTGTGGAATAGCGATGAAGGTTGAGTCCATCAGCTTTCAGAACTACCGAAACCTCGCGGACGTCACCCTGACGCCCTGCACGGGGGTCAACATCATCTACGGCAACAATGCACAGGGAAAAACGAATCTTCTCGAGGGGCTGTGGCTGTTCTGCGGCGGGCATTCCTTCCGCACACAGAGCTACCGCGAGCTGATACAGTTCGGAAAGCCCTTTGCCAAGCTGGGCTGCGCCTTTTACGGACAGGACAGGCGTCAGACAGCGGAAATCGTGATCGAGCCGAGCAAGCGCAGCGTAAAGCTCAACGGCGTGGAGAAGAAAACCTCCTCCTCTCTGATCGAGCGGTTCTGCGCGGTGGTGTTCTCGCCCGAGAACCTCAGCCTTATCAAGCGGGGACCGTCGGAGCGGCGCAGCTTCATCGACAGCGCGATCTGCCGCGAAAGGCTGCGCAACGCGCTCACCCTCCAAAAATACAACCGTCTCCTCAAGCAGCGCAACGCGCTGCTGAAGGATATCCCGAAGAACGGCCGTCTCAGGGAGACGCTCTCCCTGTGGGACGAGCAGCTGACGAGCCTCGGGGCAGAGATAGTGCGCCGTCGTCTGGATTTTATTCAGATGATGACCGAGCGCGCCGTGGTGTACCACAAGGGGATATCACGCGGCAGCGAGGAGCTGAGTCTGCGCTATGTATCGAGCTTCGGCGCGGAGGAGGGCGACGATGCCGCCGCTCTCAAGGCGAAATTCACCGAGAAGTGCCGCGCGAATCTCCAGGCGGAGCTTCTGACAGGCTCCACCGCCGCGGGCGCCCACAGGGACGATATTGAGATCCTGATCAACGGCAGGAACTCGCGGTTCTTTGCCTCGCAGGGACAGCAGCGCAGCGCGGTGCTCTCCCTCAAGCTCGCGGAGGCTTCGGTGCTGCGCGAGAGGATGGGAGAGAATCCCGTCATTCTCCTTGACGACGTGCTCTCGGAGCTTGACAACGACCGCCAGGATTATCTGCTCAACGAGCTGAAGGGCTGCCAGGTGTTCATCACCTGCTGTGAAAGATCCAACAAGGAGCAGCTCAACGAAGGAAAAATCTTTTATGTCAGCGAGGGAAGGGTGGAAAGCGAACAGTGAGAAGCGGACAGTGAAGCGCAGCAGCCGCCGATCTTGGAACACTAAACACGGCTCACAAACTACTGATCACTGATCACTGACCACTAAAATAACTATGTATCTGCATTTAGGAAATGACGTTGTCGTCACCACAGAGGAAATCATCGCGATGTTTGATATCGACGCCTGCACGGTCTCGAAAAAGACGAGGGACTTTCTTGCCCTCGCCCAGAAGAGAGGACAGGTCGTCAACGTATCCTACGAGCTGCCGAAATCCTTTGTCGTCTGTCAGAAGGACGGGACGACGACTGTATATATCTCCCAGCTCTCCACCAAGACGCTGAGCAGGAGAGAAGAAAAATTCAGCGTCAAATTATGATTGACAGCATATGCGCCCCCGTCGGGCACAAGACAGGAGAAATTCTATGAAGAAAAAGAAATGTCCCTACTGCGGAAAGCGCGTTTCCTATTCCGTGTGCTACGGAAGAAGAAGGAAAGCGGAATTTGTCTGTCCGCGCTGCGGCAGAGAAAGCAGGGTGTTCATCAGCCGGTCATCGGTGTTCGCCTTTTTGATCTGCGCGATCTTGTCGGTTGCGCTGTTCGTTCTCTGGGTGTATTTAAGACTCACCTACAATCCGCTTGGAATCGTGGCAATCGCGCTGCCGCTGATGATTTTCGCACTGATCTCACCGCGGTTCGTCAACTTTGAACCGCTCAGGAAATACAAGAATACCATGGAGGCAAAGCGCGCGGGCATCGCCTATTCCGATAACCTCGCCGTCTCCGACACGGACAGCGATTTCGGCGGTTCCGACGGCGGCAGCCAGTTCCGCATCAATTCAGACGTGTTCAACCGCATCAAGGCGGAAAGAGCGGTGGCAAGGGAGCAGGGAGAGCAGAGCGAGATCTCTTCCACCTCCGACATCACCGACCGTTCCGTGGTTCACGTCATTGACGACGTGAGCGAGGGACACGCCGTGGACAGCTCGCCGCTCAAGAAGCTCCATTCCGAGAGGACCCGCACGGCACGCAACCGCCATTATATCCGTCCCGCCGCGCAGGAGACAGACGCTGCGTACGACGGAGAGGACGACGACGTGAAGGAGTACAGACCCGAGGGCTCGCGCTACTCCGACAGGAGAATATAAGCGATGTTCCGGTTGCCCGTTTGCCCGCACTGCCATACCGTCTATCACTACGGAGAGGTCAGCAGGATGATATTTTTCCATCCGACGCGGGAACAGAAATGTTACCACTGCAAAAAGAGCATGAAGCCTCTGCTCAGAGGACTGATTGTGCTCGCGGCAATCTATCTTGCCGTCAGCTTCGGCAGCACCGTCGCGATCATCAACATATTTCCGAACGCGACGGCTCTGACGGTGTTTATTGTCAACGCGCTCTGGGCTGTGCTCCTGTTCGCGCTCAGACCGTTTTTTGTGAAATTCAAAGCCGGGGGAACCTCTCGATAATCCCCGCCGCGCGGAAGCAAAGAAGCTCCGCGGCACTGCACGACGGAGAGGCCCCATAACGAACATAAGGGAACCTCTAAAAATACCTTACCGCGCATAAGCACGAATGCTTCACGGCATAATCTTCCGCACTTCTGCACGACATTGAATGATTAGAGATTCCCATAAGAAGAAGAGGTAAGCATGGATCAGACAGAGAACAACGAAAGAAACCAAGACAATATTGAAATCACCAAGGTTGAGCAGGAATACGGCGCCGACGAGATCCAGGTACTCGAGGGACTCGAGGCGGTCAGAAAGCGCCCCGGAATGTACATCGGCTCCACAGGTCCGCGCGGCCTGCACCATCTGGTCTATGAAATCGTCGACAACTCGATCGACGAGGCGCTCGCGGGCTACTGCTCCAAGATCGACGTCGTGAT
>ONSE01000053.1 GCA_900320415.1 uncultured Eubacteriales bacterium | reverse complement strand
TCTTGTGTGAACTTTGTCCATAAAGCACAAAATATGCACTCTTCTCAGCAAAATAAAAGCCGCTCGTCCGAGCGGCTTTTCCTGATAGCTGTATATTTTTACATCTCCGTGACGATCTCGCTGATGGTTTTTCCGGGCGGGATCATGGGGAGAACGTTGACGTCGGGGCTGATCTGCACGTCGATGACAACGGGAGCGTGAAGCTCCATCGCCTTGGTCAGGACGGGCATGATGTCGCTGTCCCCGGTGATCCTCATTCCCGTGATGCCGAACGCGCCCGCGAGCTTGACAAAGTCGGTCGCTCTGTGGGGATCGGTCTGGGAGAAGCGGCTGCCGTAGAAGAGCTTCTGCCACTGGCGTACCATGCCGAGAACGGAGTTGTTCATCACCAGCACGATAACAGGCAGGTTGTAGGACTTCAGAGTGACAAGCTCGTTGAGGTTCATGTGAAAACTGCCGTCGCCCGTAAAGAGGAAGACCCTTCTGTCGGGATGGGCGATCTGCGCGCCGATGGCGGCGCCCATGCCGAAGCCCATGGTTCCCATTCCGCCCGAGGTCATCAGGGTTCTGGGACACTCGAGTCTGCCGTACTGCGCGACCCACATCTGGTGCTGTCCCACGTCGGTCGCGAGGATATCCTCGTCCGCCTTGAGCTCATTGACCGCGCAGATGATGTCGTGCGGCTGAGGGAACTCATCCTCATAGGGCTTGACGTCGTCAAACTTGTGCTTCCACACCTCGATCTTGCTGAGCCAATCGGGGTGCCGCTGCGCGTCGAGACCGACGGTAAGCGCCTCCAGGCTCGCTTTGAGATCGCCGAGCACGTACTCGTCTACCTTGACGTTCTTGTTGATTTCTTTTTTATCGATCTCGAGCTGGACGATCTTCGCCTGCTCGCCGAATTTTTCTCTGTCGCCTGCCACGCGGTCGGAGAAACGCGCGCCGCAGGAAATGATCAGATCGCACTCCGCGGTGATCATACCTGTCTCGTAGCCGCCGTGCATACCGATGTTGCCCACGCAGAGGGGATGGCTGGCGGGGATCGCGCCCAGCGCCATCAGAGAACAGCAGACGGGAGCGTCGATCAGCTCCGCGAACGCGAGGAACTCCTCACAGGCGTCAGCGCTGAGAATACCGCCGCCCGCGTAGATCATCGGGCGTTTTGCCCGGCGGATCAGCTCCTGCACCCTGCAGATGCTGTCGGGATTCTTGATCTGAATGAGCTTGTGGTGCGCGGGAGCCTGCGGCTCAAACTCTGTGGTCTGCGCGGTGATATCCTTCGGCACGTCCACCAGGACGGGACCTTTTCTGCCCTCGCACGCAAGCGCGAACGCCTCGCGGATGGCGGGAGCGAGATCCTCCACGCGCTCCACCAGACGGCTGGATTTGGTGATGGGCTTGACGATATCGACAATGTCAACCTCCTGGAAGCTGTCTCTGCCGAGCTGATCGGTGGTGACGTTGGCTGTGATCGCCACCATCGGGATGGAGTCGATGTTGGCGGTGGCGATGCCCGTCACGATATTGGTCGCGCCGGGGCCCGAGGTGGTGAGCACCACGCCTGTCTTGCCGGTAGAACGCGCGTAGCCGTCCGCGGCGTGAGAAGCGCCCTGCTCGTGAGCAGTGAGAATATGTGTGATTCTGTCGCTGTAGCGGTAGAGCGCGTCGTAGGTATTGAGAGCGGCGCCGCCGGGATAACCGAATACCGTATCAACGCCCTGCTCGATCAAACATTCACAAATGATTTCTGCGCCTGTTAACTTCATAACTATTCCTAACCCCTTATGAAACGATTTCCCAAATAAAACAGTTTCCCAAAAAAATATGCTGTCTTTTATTTTACCGCATTAAAGCATTAATGTCAAGACTTAAAACAGCTCGGGGTGCATACGGCTGTAGTGGAATATGTACTGCTGGGCGATGCCCGCGTATTCCCCGAAGGCGGCGGGCGTCATTTCGGGAAAGAGGCGCTCCATGGCGCGCTTCATCCACACGTCGAGAGGGAACGCCTCCACGCGGTGCAGACCGTACAAAAGAGTGCAGTCCGCGACCTTGACGCCCACGCCCGTGATCTTCATCAGCTCGCACCGCGCCCGTTCATAGTCCATCGTTCGGCAGGCCTCCAGACTGACCTCGCCCGACGCTGTCTTCCGCGCCGCGTCGATCAGATAGCGTGAACGGAAGCCCGCGCGCAGCGGCGCAAGGTCATCAACCTCCAGCTGCGCCATTCTCTCAGCGGCAGGAAACGCAAAGGCGCCGTCAGGCAGCGGCTCTCCGAAGCCCTCACACAGCCGCCGAACAATACCCTTGATGCGCTTGATGTTGTTGTTCTGCGAGATGATGAAGGTACACAGCGCCTCGTACGGCTCCTGCCGCAGGATACGGATGCCCGGCGCGTAGTCCGCCGCCTCGCGGAGCACGGGGTGAAGCGCGCTCAGACCCGTCCGTATGGCGGCGTAGTCGAGAGACAAATCAAAATAGTCCTCCCAGAGCGCCCTGTCCTCCTCCGCCGCGTTCTCAATGCGCAGCTCCGTGCCGCTGAGGGATACGCTGACGCTCCTGCCGAACGCCACTCCCGCAAAGGAGCCGTCCTCCCGCTTCTCCCAGCGGAAGCTCTGACCGCAGTCAAGCGTCTGCTCCAGATCGAGGTCGCGCACGTTTTCAATTATCAAAAAAGAATCCGACATTTTTTCACTTCCTTTGAAAAAAGGGATACCATCCCGCGCGGTTCTGTGCTACAATTAGTATGAAATCTTTTTGGTACAAACAAGGGAACCTCTAATAATTCCCTACCGCGCATAAGCACGAAATCTTCACGGCATAATCTTGCCAAAACTCCTTGAAATACGTCAGTATTCCTGCGGACTTTTGACAATATTCTGCCATAAAATTTTCCGTACTTCTGCACAACATTGAATTATTAGAGATTCCCACAAATCAGTTTCAGGAGGTTTGCTTATGAAAGAAACCATTGTCACCATACCGATCAATGACCTGTTCGCCCCCAAATGCGGCTGTCCGCTCTGCCGCATGGAGGAAATGCTCGAGGAGCAGTACGTCACCTTCATCACGGGCGACGCGATGATGGAGCCGAGCGTGCGCGTCGCGACCAACAAGAAGGGCTTCTGCCACCGCCACTTCTCGCGCATGACGCAGATCGGCAACAAGCTGCCCAACGCGCTGATCCTCGAAACGCACCTCGAGACCATCATGGAAAACTTCATGCCCAAGAACCCGAAGGGAAAGCCGGACAAAAAGAAGCTCGAGGGCATCAAGCAGACCCTCGGCACCTGCTACGTCTGCGACCGCATCGAGGCGGATATGTACCACCTCGTGTCAACGGTCTTTGTCGAGTGGGCAAAGGGCGGCGAGTTCCGCAAGACCTATCAGGAGCAGCCCTTCATCTGTCTCAAGCACTATCAGTTCCTGATGGCGACCGCCATGAGCCGCGGCGGCGTGCCGTCCAAGCTGCTGGGCGAGTTCCACGCCGACACCGCAGCGCTGACGAAGAACTATCTCGACGCGCTCTACGGCGACATCAAGCACTTTGTCTCGATGTTCGACTACCGAAACCGCGGCAAGGACTGGGGCACCTCCGTTGACGCGATCGAACGCAGCATCGAGTTCCTCACGGGCGAGAAGCCCGACGCGCCCACAGAGATCAAGGCAGAATGATCCGATCCACCAGCTCGCACACGCCGCCCTCGTCATTGCCCGCGACAATGAGGTCGGCGGCGTCCAGACAGGCGGGAGTGGCGTTGCGCACCGCCGCGCCGAGTCCCGCGAAACGCAGCATATCCACGTCGTTGTCGGCATTGCCGGCAGCGGCGATATTTTTTCGCGCGATCCCCAGCCGCTCGGAAAGCCACGCCACAGCGTTCGCCTTCGTCGCGGCGGCGTTCATAAATTCCACAAAGTTCGCGGAGGACGAGGTGATGTAAACGCCCTCCGTTTCCCGCGCGATCAAATCCCACAGACTCTCGCGCAGCGCCTTGTCGGTGCAGACGAATTCGATGCTGTCAAGGCGGCGGCGGTTCTCGCGGATATAGCCGCGCATATCGGTGCAGGTGCCGCGCGAACCTCTTACGTAGCCGACATACGCCTCGGAGCAGCCGTATTTCATCGGGTCGTCATAGTAGCGTTTGTCGGTGCAGGTCTCTCCCTCCGCGAACGCCTCCCAGATCAGGTCGTGCTCACGGGTGAGGTCGAGGATCCGCAGAATATCCTCCGCGTCCAGCGTGACGGAGCGCACGCGTTCACCGCCGTCATAGACCGCCGCCCCGTTGGAGGCGATCACCCAGCGGATGCCGTCAATGCGCAGCACCTCCTCGGGCATTGAGGAAAACGGTCTGCCGCTCGCGACGGCGACCTCTATGCCGCTGTCCACGGCCTTTTCTATCGCGTAACGCGCGGCCCGCGGAAGGGTGTTGCCGCTGGAAAGCACCGTGCCGTCGAGGTCGAGCGCCAATAGCTTAATGTCCATTTTTCAGCTCCTTCACCCCCGCACGGCAGAAGGTATTCATGCAGCAGTCCGCGCATTTGGGCGAGCGCGCGGTGCAGACCGCCCTGCCGTGCAGCACAAGGCGGTGACAGAAATCATTGCTCTCCTCGGGCGGCAGCAGCCTGCGCAGGGCGTCCTCTATCTTTTTCTGGTCGGTTTCCTTGTGGAGACCGAGCTTTGTCGTAATGCGGATGCAGTGGGTATCCACCACCACGGCGGGCTTGCCGTAAACATCGCCGCAGATCAGGTTCGCGGTCTTTCTTCCCACCCCCGGCAGCTTTGTCAGGTCGGGGATATTGTCGGGCACCTCGCCGCCGAAGTCCTCCATGATCATCTTCGCCATCGCCACGATATCGCGCGATTTGGTCTTGTAAAGACCGCAGGACTGAATATACGGCGCGACCTCCGACGCGTCCGCCCGCGCGAAGCTCTCCGCGTCGGGGAACCGCTCAAACAGGGCGGGCGTTACCATATTCACCCGCGCGTCGGTACACTGCGCCGAGAGCCGCGTCGCGATCAGCAGCTGCAGCGGCGTCTGATAGTCCAGCGAGCACTTCGCGTCGGGATATTCCTCTTTCAGCGCCTGCACGGCGGCAAGCGCGATCTCTTTTTTCGTCATACTTCCACCTTCTTCTCTGAAAATTCTATCATATTTTGAAACCTATTGCAATCCGTCTTTTTTGCTGGTAAAATATAGACAGAAACCGAAAGGAGCAAGGCAATGTATCAGAATTACATTTTCGATTTATACGGCACCCTCATTGACATCAACACCGACGAATGGCAGGCAAAGCTCTGGAAGAGCCTGCAGATCCTTTACGCCTACCGCGGCGCGGAATACACCTACAACGAAATCAAAAACGAGTACGGCAGGCTGGTGGAAAAGGAAAAGGCGGCAGTGCGCCGCCGTCATCCCGAATACACGGTGATCGATATTAAAATAGACAAGGTATTCCGCGAGCTGTTCACGCAGAAGGGCGTGAAGGTGACAAAAAAAGAGATCGAATACATCGCGGAGGCGTTCCGCTGCTTCTCCACGAAGTACATCAGGCTCTATGACGGTGTTCTCGACCTGCTCGACACCCTCAAGGCAAAGGGCAAGCGCGTCTATCTTCTCTCCAACGCCCAGCGCGTGTTCACCGAAAACGAGCTGAATATGTTCGGTCTGATGAAATACTTTGACGGCGTTGTCATCAGCTCCGACGAGGAATGCTCCAAGCCCGACGCGCACTATTATCAGACGCTCTTTGACCGCTACGGTCTCGAAAAGAGCGAGAGCATCATGATCGGCAACGACTACCTCGCGGACATCGGCGGCGCAGCGGATTTCGGCATCGACAGCCTCTACATCCACCAGAGCATTTCTCCCGAGATCAAGGGTGAGCTGCGCAGTCAGTACAGCGTGATGGACGGCAATGTTTTCAGGATCAAGGAACTGATCGTCAGATAATTTTCCGTTTCCCGTATAAAAGCATTTCACCTCGGGCACAATAGTCCCGAGGTGATTTTTATGAGCAAGAAAAAGAAAAACGCAAAGCCGCAGGAGGCGGAGGTTCATACCCCCGAGGAAATGCACACGGTATCTCCCACCGAGATGACGGGCAGGATCCCCGCGAACCCCAAGCAGGCGTATGAGGAAAACGCCTACGACATCAGCGCCTCCGACTGCGAATAAGCACCCCTCGTCATTCAATATCTTCCTATTCAAGCACAAACAGGGCAGCCCGTGAGCTGCCCTGTTCTGCTACATAACGCTCCTCACCAATATCACCGCAAGACCCGCCGCGAAGGACACGGCGTTGAGCAGCAG
>ONSE01000094.1 GCA_900320415.1 uncultured Eubacteriales bacterium | reverse complement strand
TGACTGACGGTTTTTGTACTCCTCAAGCCGGCGGCGCTTCTCCATAATCTTTTTGTCTACGTTTTTCGACTGCGAGGCGCTGTCTGTCACCATGATGTACATTCTCTTCCATACCGCGGAGTTTACTATGAACGCCGCCACCGACGGCAGCAGTATCGCCTCGAGCAGCACCGTCACTATGGTGATCGCAACCGGATTGCCGCCGCAGCATATCAGCGCCGAGGTCGCGACGACGGATAATAAAAAGAGTCCGAAGATCGCCGCCATATTGGATTTGAACTCGCCGAATGCCATCAAAAGGCAGTTTTTGTAGATTGCCCCGAGCGGCAGATCAAACATCACCGTCATCACCGGTACGCGGAAAAAGAAGCAAAGGAGCACAATTCCAATCAGAATGCAAAACACCATGAGAGCGAAAAAGATATTGTTCTCTTTTCCCATCTCGAAATAAAGCGTCGCGGATGAGTAAGTAAAAAACACCGCGACATACAGCAACACACCGTGCAGCAGGAACCGCAGGAAGTTCTCCTTCACCGCGGCGACAAAGTTGGGAAACACAGCGACGTCCTCGTCCCCCCTCGCAGCGTGAAGCGATATCTTGACTACGCCCGCGAAAAACGGAAAAACGGGAATCAGACTGAGAAGCAAAATAAAAATTGAATTCAGCCCTGAAATTGCGTTGATTGCGTAGAACAAGGAAAAGAACACGGCTGTCGGTATTGCAAACAGCAGGTTTGTCAGTATCAGCTTTGGCAGACCGTGAAACAAATTACTGAACACCCTCGCGATCGGCAGGGATGCGTTTGGATTCGCCATAGTTTCCTCCGAATGTGTTTATTGAAATGAACCCGCAAACAGCGTCCAAAGAACGGTATCGAGCAGGGACGCGAAAAAAGTCATCAGCAAAGCTGACAGATAGCGAGAGCTGTAGCGCATGGTGCGCTCTCTCGCCGAGACGGCAGGCGGGTCCTTATCGATGACAAGAAGAAACTGCTGTCTCGAAAAATCAAAGGCGGAGGCGGAAAAGGCGGTGAGCGCCACACAGAACAAAAATGTCCCCGGGAGAAGCACCAAAAGATAAAAGCCCAGTCCGCTCAGGCCGTTGAGCATCAACAGATAGGCAGCGGTAAGACCTGTGCCGAAGCCCTTGAAGAGCACCGTGAAAAGTCCGAAGGGCAGTCCCCACGGAGCCATTCCAAACAGGTATACCGCAGTCAGAAAAATAAAATCCGAGGCAAAGCAAGCGCAAAAGATGCCGGGAGCACCCTTTTGCAGCCTTGCCTCAAGATTGGTCGTAAACAAAAAGTCAAGCGATTGAAGCAGTCCGCCGTCCGCGCTGCCCGCGTACACCGCTCCCAAAGCAAGTCCCGCCAGCAGCAGCGCCACAAACAAAGCTGTGACCCCCCACCGTCTGAACAGCGCGCGAAAATCGGGAAGCCGGTAGTTCCCCGCCGGCTTTCGGGGGGTCGGTCTGCTGAACGAAAACACTATGCCTTTCATAAAAACATTCCTTTCTTTAATGAACCCGTTTCTGAACTTGTCCGTTAAAGAATATGAGGAATGTGCATCGTTTATTACTTGCCCAGCTGCTCCGCCCGGTCAGTACAAGCCTGCATCGCGTCGTGGATCGCCTCCACAAAACCGTGCTCCCTGAGCTTATCAAGCGCGGCGATAGTGGTGCCGCCCTTCGAGCTGACCTTGTCGATCAGCACGTCGGCGGAATCTCCGCTCTCTCTGAGCATGGCCGCGGAACCCTCGAGGGTAGCGCAGATCAGGTTCATCGCCTTGTCATAGTCAATGCCCTGCGCGGCGGCGTAGTCTGCCATCGCCTTGGCAAAAAGATAAATATACGCGGGGCTGCTGCCGTTTACAGCGATGATCTCGTTCATGTGCTCCTCGGTAATGTACTCGCACACGCCGCTGCCCGCGAACATACGGTACACGATCTCCTTGTCCTCCTCGCTGATATTATTGGAAGGACAGAGCGCGCTTGCTCCCTTTTTGAGGAGAAGCGGTGTATTTGGCATGACCCTGACAACGGGACAGGGCTTGCCCAGCGCCTTCTGCACATAGCCGATGGAGATTCCCGCCGCGATGGACACAAACGTCTTGTCCTCCGTCGCCGCTTTCTTCAGCGCCTCGATCGCTTCAGCGTAGTTCTGCGGCTTCACCGCGAGAACTACGATATCGCTCTTTTCGGTGACCTCCGCGCCCGAGGCGCAAAGGACGACGCCGAGCGCCTGCATCTGCTGTCTTTTCTCTTCGCTGACGTCGAACACATTGATAAGGTCAGCAGTGTGGTTCTGGGCGATCAGGCCCTTGATGATCGCAGTCGCCATGTTGCCCGCGCCGATAAATCCGATTTTTTTCATATGTAAACCTCTCAGATGGAAATGCTGCTGTTTCTGTAACAGGTAAAATCAAAGTTGTATTTGTTGCGGGAGCCGTCGCGGACGTAGTCGCCGTAGAGGAACATCTCCGCTTCGTCGACGCGTCTGTAGAGCAGTCCCCAATAGCAGTCTCCTGCCGCGTGGTGGTACTGGAGCAGAAGGTCAACGAACCGCGCCTTATTGACATTGTTCAGATCTCTGGTGCCGCCCGAGCCTGCCGCCGCGTAATCCGAATAGATGTAGCCGACAGTACCGCCCGAGAGCTTGATCTTGTACCAGTGGGAATCATGGAGCTCCGCGTCCACAAAGGTGAACTTGGTGCCGTCGCCCATGGTGGTGAGAACAGACGTGCCTGTGGAGGGTCCCGAGCGAAGATTAACGCCCGAGCCGCTGACATAGCCCGTGCCGCCCGCAGTGACGGAGCCTGAGCCCGAGGTACCTGTCTCGGTATTGAGCAGGACAGCGCGAAGATCGGAGTCGTTGCTGATGGCGTAGGCGCCTACATTATAGGCGAAGCAGACGAGCGCGTCAAACTGCTGCTGGTTGAACTTGACGTTGTTCTGCGTCAGAAAAGCGTTGGTGCGCGAGGTGTAGGCATCCTTATTGACGGACTGGCAGAGATACGCGTACGCCTCTGTCCTGGTCAGGTGGTTGTAAAACTGGTCGTTCGCGTAGAACACCAGACCGTGACCGATGGTCATATCGCTGTCGCCCTTGATCGGATCGGGGATCAGGTCAGGCAAAAATCCCTCAAATTCGGCTATCATCTCGATAACCTCTTCGCTCGCACGCCTCTCGCCCATGACCGTCGTGGTGGTGTCGGTGGTGTCGGCGACAAGCACCTCTCCCTCGCCATTGACGGGGGTGGTAAGATATTTGTCGTTGTCAACAAACTTGGAGTATGCCTTGTATGTCCAGGTGCCCGCCTCGTTAAGTGTCTGCTTGCCCGTCCACAGCACTGTTCCGCTTTCGGTCTTTTCCTTTACTGCGTCAACGGTGTAGCTGGTGCCGCCCTTGGAGACGACGAAATACAAATCCACGCGGTCGGTATCGGTAATGGCGTGAAAGGTAACGTTCGAGCCCTTGTAGGCGGAGTTCGGCGTCGCGTAAACAAAGCGGATATTATCCCTTCCGATGACCTCGATCAGACAGGTAGCGGCGCCCGAGGAGGTATACGCGGAAATCGTGACAAAGCCGTTTTCAGACTTCGTATCTACGATGCCGTCCTCGACGGTGGCTATCTTCTCATTGGAGGATTTCCATCTGACGCCCGAGGTGGTGGACTTCAGAAGCACGGATTTGCCGCGGCGCATATTCTCGATCTCGGAACAGGAGATGTTGACGCTGCTGCCCGATTTGACAGTTATCATGCAGCTCGCGGAATCATTGCCCGACTTGGCGGTAATTCGAGCCGTACCCGCGTTTTTGGCGGTAACGACGCCGTCGGAATTGACGGTTGCGACCGAGCTGTCAGAGCTTGACCAGCTTTCGTTTTTCATCCCATAGGCGGTGAGAGCAAAATCGTTTCCCTTGTAGATGGTTTCACTCGAGCTTGAAAGACGGGCAGCGCCCGAATCGGGCTCTTCCTTTTTGTCGGAATCCTTCTGAATGGTGATGTAATCCTTGATGACCCAGCCTTCCGTATTATTCGAAAGCCTGATGTGGTACCAGTCACCGCTGGGAGTTTCGCTGACCAAAGTAAACTTTGTATCCTTGCGCATACAGGTGACGACCGCGTTGCCCGTGCCTGCGCCCTTGCGAAGATTGACATAGTCGGTGTTGACATAGCCCGTGGACGCGGAGGAATCGTCGGGCTCCTTGTCGTCAGGCTTCTTTTCCTTGTCGGCGGTCAGATAATCGCCGAGCACCCAGCCCGTGGTGCCGTCGGACAGCTTGATATTATACCAGCCGTTGGTCGGAGTGGTGCTGACAAAGGTAAACTTGGTGTCCTCTCTCAGGCACTTGACGACCGCATTGCCCGTGCCCGCGCCCTTGCGCAGATTGACATAGTCCTCACTGATATAGCCCGTGGCAGAGGACGACGGCGTGTCGTCATCGTCGTCGTCCCAGTCGACGTAGTTCTTGTGAACATAGCCTGTCTTGCCCGTCGCCTGCTCCGTGACCTTGTACCAGTCGGAGTTGTAGCGCTCAGTGCTCTCAAAGGTTATCTTCGTATCCTCGCGCATACAGGTCAGAACGCTGTAGCCCGTTCCCGCTCCCGAGCGGAGGTTGACATAATCCTCGGAGACGTAGCCCTGTCTCTCCGCTGCTTTTGCCATCAGCGGAACCGCCATGGCAAACACCGAGCCGACAAGAAGAACCACAAGCACGATGCAGACAATTCTGACAACTGTTTTGTTATTCATAAATATCACCTTCCTGTCTGTCATTTCAATATCTTCCAAATATGAATACTAATCCTTGAAGATCTGCCGCGAAATTTTCCGCCAACAGCCTTTTTTATTCAAGGATTGGTATACGACGATTATTTGAACACGCTGAACACCTTGCCGCGGATTTTTCTGACATAGAGCACCACAAACGAGGTCAGCGCCAAATCATACAATAAAAACACCAGATTTCCCGCCGCCAAAAAAACGAGAGGCACATATACGCCGAACAGCGAAAACTCCTCAGCGGGAACGGCAAGCAGCAGCGTGGTGATATAGAACGCTCCCACCGCCGCCGCGTTGAACACGGCGAACTTGAAAAGAAGCCTCAGCGGTTTTGTCCTCACCTTGCTCTCGATCAGGTTCTTGAGCATCGGGTAATAACCCAGAAGCAGGATATAATAAACCACTGCCTCCTTGTCTCCCGCGAGAAAGAAGGAAAGCAGGGACACCGCCGCGTAAACGCCCAGCGCCCATTTCGCGTTCAGTTCAATAACGATGATCACCAACAGCGCGCCTGCCGCGCACGGAAACGCGTAGGTCCCGAACGGGATCAGCGAGGTCAGCAGCATGAGAGCTACCCCCAATGCCGCGACAATGCCGCTGAGCGCGACGCGGAAAGCGGGGCGGGACAACGGATCCTTCTTCATTACCGTCAGCCCCTGCAGCAGTTGCACAGACAGTTGATGCACATCATCGTGGCACAGATGTCGCAGCAGGAACAGCCCATGCCGCCGAAATCTGATTCTCCGCCCGTGTTATAACCGCCGTAGTTGTAGGTGCGCTGATTGTTCATATTGTTCACCGCGGTCTGATACTCGGCATTGCCGGGATCCATATTATGGGCGGTCTGGAAAAACTGCCTTGCCTGGTCGCTCCAGCCCCTGCGGTAAGCGCACATTCCCTTGAGGAAGTACCATTCGGCGTTCCTCTCCGCAGCCTCGGTGCTTTCCAGAACCTGCTCCGCCTCATTGATCATATTGCGCTGAATGTAGATGCGGACACTGTTGAATTTGGAATAGCCGCCTGAGTAGCCGCCCGAATAGCTGCCTGAACCGCTTGTAGAGCCTGTGCCCTTGCCCTTCTGGCGCATACGGTTGATCTCGTCGTACGCCTCGTTGACTTCCTTCATCTTTTGCTCCGCCACGTCGGCAAGAGGACTGTCGGCGTAGTTATCGGGATGGTACTTTTTCGCAAGATTTCTGTATGCTTTTTTGATTTCTTCATCTGTGGCGCTCGGCGAAACGCCCAGCACCTCATACGGATTGTTCATTCATTTCCTCCCGCAGCCGTGATAACACGCTGTTTTGCTTCAGCGGAAATCCCAGCAGTATCATATTGTCCAGTATTCCCTTGAAATCCTTGATATCCATCAGGCAGTACGCGTCAAATGCCCTCGCGAGCGACTGATTGAGTATGCCCTCCATATACGAGAACAGCTCTTCTTTTTCAACACCGAAAAACGGATTGAAGCTGTTTCGCTTCTTGTCCTTGAGATAATCGTCGGCGGCGTCGATCAGATAGACCCATCTGCCGAGATGGTAGCCGAATTCATAAAACACACGTTTATCTGTCTCATCTCCCGCGTCGGCGGCAAATACCTTCGCGAGCATCTGCGCCGTGGGATGCGCCGCTGCGTCGGTGCAGGGATCCGTCTCCTCCTCCACCGCGAACTGCGCCCGCAGCATCTCCGCAACGATTTCATCGATCTGCGGGTAACGCCTCGCCGCCTTTTTGCGCCAGTGAGAAAAAAACGGCTGGATCAGCCTGACGGAAAATCTCTTGAAAAACGAACCGTCGCGGATGTCGTCCTGTATCTTGTAATAGACGGATATGACGGACAGCGCCGCCGCCTTGCTGTAGCAATCACCCTCACAGCGGGCGAACTTGCAGCTTTTGAACGGGTTGAAGCGGCACCTGCCGTCGTCAAAGCCGCTGCAGCCGCGGGTGAGAGAGAGCAGCAGCATGGCATAATAGGTGCAGTCATAGCTCAGCGCGAGACGCGAGAGAAAGGAATAATCCCTGCCCATCTGCCTGCACAAGCCGCAGTATACCGACTTGTACGCCTCGTATTCCCTGACCTTCAGTTCCGCCTTGTCAACCTGTAAATATCCGAACATATACGCTCCCACGATGTATTTTGGTATACAATTATAGCATATCGGCAGCACTTTTTCAATAGCCTGTCAAATTATTTTTTCTTCTATCGAAAATTGGAAAGACTTGCGCAAAATGCCTGTTCATGCTATACTGGTATCATTCTAACGAAGGACGTATGGATATGAATGTTTACGACTTTGACAAGACCATCTACGACGGCGACTCGACTATGGATTTCTATTTATTCTCCCTGAAACGGCATAAAAAAATCCTCGCGCTCGCGCCTTCTCTGCTGGGCGCTGTCACGAGGTTTTATGTGTTCAAAAAGGGGAGCAAAACCGAGATGAAGGAAGTCATGTACCGCTTTCTCCGCTTTTGCGACACGGAAAAGGACGTCGCGGATTTCTGGAAAACACACGCCGCCAAAATCAAGCCGCTCTATCGGGAGCGGCAGCGGAAGGACGATGTGATCATCTCCGCGTCTCCTGAGTTTTTGCTGCGGCCGGTTTGTGACAGGCTGGGCATCAGCTGCCTTATGGCTTCGCGCGTAAATCCCCAGACGGGAATATATGAGGGAGTCAACTGCCACGGGAAAGAAAAGGTACGCAGGTTCCGAGAGGTGTTTGGAGAAGCGGGAATTGAGGAATTTTACTCCGACAGCTACAGCGACACCCCTCTCGCCGAGCTTTCTCAAAAAGCGTATATCGTCAAGGGCGACAGCCTGAGCGATTGGAAATATGAATAAAAATATGTACAGGGAACGAGAGCCGTTCCCTGTTTTTTCAGTCGCAGCCGCAGGCAAAGGGTGTTCCCGTGTCTCCTTCGGCAGTGCTGGGCGGGAAGAACGAATCCGTTGGAAATTCGATCTTGCTGAACGCCTCGCACGGGTCGCCGGTATCGGCAGCGCACTCCTTTCTCGGAACACAGAAGTCGTAGGAAGGAATCATCAGCTGCACATTTCTGGTGAGCTGCACAATAGAGAAGGTTCCGAGAGTGACAAGCACGCGCTGCGCGGCGGGCGCTGCCAGCGGTTCTCCGAAGAATTCCGCGATGCTTTCCGGCACAAAGGGCAGGATCACGGGCGTGGTCACGGGCGACACAGAGGACGCGAGCGCCATCGGGCAGGACACCTGCACCGTTGCGGTGGGCAGCGTACCGGGGCAGCCGGGGCAGCAGTCGAAGTCCGACGTGTCAACCGATGCGGTCTCCGCGCCGCTCGAGAACGTCTTGGTACTGGCGTCACTGCCGTAGAGCACCACCCTTTTTGACGCAGTCGCGAGACCTGTCGCCGTGGAGGGCATCGCTCCCGTACCCGTGTACACCTCGGCGCAGACAGCGAAGTAGAAAACCACATCCACCGCGTAATAGCCGCGGTTAAACGCTACCGCGTCCACCGTGATGGTGGAGGTGAGCACGCTCGCCTTCGACACGCGAACACTCGACGCCTTCTCCACCAGCTGCTGATCCTCTCCCGTAAAAAATACCGTCAGATCCCTGAGACAGTCCTTTGCGCCGCAGCTGTCGTAAATTCTGGGGACATCGATGCAGACAGGCTCAAATCCGAGTTCCTGAGCGCCGTCGCCCTGCTCGGTCTGCACGTCGTTTTCAAGATTAACTTCCGACATATCAAGTACCTCCATATATAAGTATTTACAGTAAACTCCTGTAACAATACCATGATATGGCGTTTCCCGGCTGTGGTGAAAAGAAAACGCAGCACGGAAAAATATGACAGGGAATGATTCTTTTTTCATTTACCTATTTTATTTTCCTGCGAAATGTGATACAATAGCGGGTAGAAAAAGAAAAGAAGGTGTTTGGGCAATGGGCAACAAAAATTTAATTGATCTTGAAGCAATGTCCGTGGAGCAGATTGAAAAGCTGGTAAAAAAGGCAAAAAAAATCATGCAGAGTCCCGCTGACTACCGCCACGCCTGCGACGGAAAAATCCTCGCGACGCTGTTTTATGAGCCGAGCACGAGAACACAGATGTCCTTTCAGACCGCGATGCTCAAGCTGGGCGGCAGGACTATCGGATTTGACAACCCGATGAATTCCTCGGTAGCCAAGGGGGAAAACCTGAAGGACACCATCTCCGTCATCAGCGGCTATTCGGATATCATCGCGATCCGCCATCCCACCGAGGGTACGGCGATGGCGGCGTCTCTCTACTCGGAGGTTCCCGTCATCAACTGCGGCGACGGCGGACACCTGCACCCCACGCAGACCCTGACGGATATCGTCACCCTGAGCTGCGAGAAGGGCAGGCTCGACAATCTGAAAATCGGCGTCTGCGGCGATCTGCTCAACGGCAGAACCGTTCATTCCCTGATCAAGGCGCTCTCCAAATACGATAATAACTCCTTTGTGCTGATTTCCACGCCCGAACTGAGTGTGCCGATTTATATTATCGACATCCTCGAAAAACGCCACTGCAAATATGAGATCTCCCACAGTCTCGCCGATGCGGTAAAGGATCTGGATATGCTCTACATGACCAGAATCCAGCGCGAGCGCTTCAAAAGTCCTGAGGAATACGAGGCGCAGAAAAATGTCTTTGTGCTCGACAAGGAAAAGCTCTTGCACGCAGGAAAGGACATGATCATTCTCCATCCCCTGCCGCGCGTCAATGAAATCACCGTGGATATTGACGACGATCCCAGGGCACTGTATTTCAAGCAGGCACAATACGGAATGTTCGGCAGAATGGCGCTGATACTCCTGCTGCTCCAGGATGAGGACTTCCTGCTGAGCGAACGAGAGACCACTGTCAGCGAGCACCGCTGCAAGAACCCGAAGTGCATCACGCAGTCGGAGACATACCTGCCGAATCTCAGCTATGAAAAGCTGGGAATGCAGATGTGTGACTTCTGCGACAAAAGAATTGACTGATACTGACCGCATCTGCGCCTTAAGGAGCAGATGCGGTCTGACACTTGCGACGGTTGCTTGCTTGCTGCCAGTCAACGGGTCAGATCATCCTCGAAACGTCACTTGATCATATGTCTGATCTTCTTTTAACCGGTTTTGGATGTGACGTATTTCAAGAAAATTTTGCAAGCTTATGCCGTGAAGATTCCGTGCTTATGCGCGGTAAGGAATTTTTAGAGGTTCCCTTATTATTGTCATGCATTTGCTGACCTCCTTCTGGTTTTTTCGTGCAGTTGCCGGACCGAGCTTCCGGGAAAAATTGAAGGAGAATTTTTTGTGAACCGCTTAAAAGCCCTCTGAATCCCCGATACAATCGGGGTGGGCGAAAAAAAACTCCCCTGAGCTCAATCTGCTCAGGGGAGTATGTTTGCAACTGCGTCTGTAAGCCGGGTTCTGTCTTGAACAGCCATCTATCTTGGCAGTCGGTTACCCGAGCCTGCTCAATGCCACCTCCTAAGGACACGCC
>ONSE01000239.1 GCA_900320415.1 uncultured Eubacteriales bacterium | reverse complement strand
GACAATCATACTCCAGCGTCCAGTCCCAGTTGACAAGATTATAATCGGGGACATTGATGTAATAACTGACTGTCAGTCTGTCGGTCGTCTGATTCACCGATGTGGTGCTGTCCTCAAAGAGCCCGGGCACATTGGAGGTAACGCTCACATTCAGTGTGCCGTTTTCCTCAGCGTGTACTGTCGCAGCGAACGCGGTCATCATGCCGGCAAGCAGCGAAACAGACAGCAGCAAAGAAATCGTTTTTTTCATGCAAATTTTCATAGACTATTCACCTCATTTTATTTATTTTTCATTTACCTCCATATTACAATATTTTTGCCAAAACGTCAAGAGGACATTATAACTTTTATGTGTACATTTGATGTCAATTCGGAAAAAGGAGAGGCGCACAGCGCCTCTCCTTTGGAATTTTGGAGCATATCAGAGCTGGAACATAGCAGTGGAAAGATAACGCTCTCCCGTGTCGGGCAGCAGCGCCACGATCACCTTTCCCTTGTTTTCGGGACGCTTCGCGAGCTGCGTAGCCGCCCATACCGCCGCGCCTGAGGAGATACCGACCAGAACTCCCTCGCTTCCCGCGAGTGTTCTGCCGGTCGCGAAGGCGTCCTCGTTTTCTACGGCGATGATCTCATCATAAATATCCGTGTCGAGCGTATCGGGGACAAAGCCCGCGCCGATTCCCTGGATCTTGTGGGGACCCGCATTGCCCTTGGAAAGCACGGGAGAGCCCGCGGGTTCTACGGCAACTACCTTCACATTGGGATTCTGCTCCTTGAGATACTTGCCGACGCCCGAAAGGGTACCGCCTGTTCCTACACCGGCGACAAAAATATCTACCTTGCCGTCTGTGTCCTGCCAGATCTCGGGGCCTGTTGTGCGATAGTGGATCGCGGGGTTCGCGGGGTTGACAAACTGTCCGGGGATAAAGCCGCCCTCCAGCTCTTCCGCAAGCTCTTTTGCTTTCTCAATCGCGCCCTTCATGCCCTTGGCGCCTTCTGTGAGTACTACCTCAGCGCCGTATGCCTTCAGCAGATTCCTGCGCTCCACGCTCATGGTCTCGGGCATGGTGAGGATCGCTCTGTAGCCCTTGGCGGCCGCCGCTGCAGCCAGTCCGATGCCCGTGTTGCCGCTCGTCGGCTCAATGATAACCGCGCCCTTTCTGAGCGCTCCCTTCTCCTCCGCGTCATCAATCATCGCCTTCGCGATCCTGTCCTTGACGCTGCCGGCGGGATTGAAATATTCCAGCTTCGCGTAGATCTCCGCCTCAACGCCGTTGTTTTCGATGTAGTTGCTGAGTCTGAGAAGAGGGGTGCCTCCGATCAATTCCGTAATGCTATTGTATACTTTCATGCTGATTCTCCTTGTAAAAAGCAAATATTATAAAACCTACGTGTTTTATAGGCTTTATTATAGCACAACTCCCCCTGTTTGTCAACCTGAAATTTATCACTTTACAATTTTTTTGAAAGGGAGTACAATAACAGAAAAAAAGGAGGCGTTATCATGATACTTGCTTCAGCCTCTCCGCGGCGTCAGGAGCTGCTGCGGCTGATTACAGAAGATTTCCGCGTCATTCCCTCTGACGTTGACGAGAGCGTGAAGGGCAATGTGGCGCTGTACCATATTCCCGCGTATCTTGCCGACAAAAAGGCGGCGCACATCAGCGCGCTCTACCCTGAGGAAACCGTACTGGGCTGCGATACCGGCGTGTTTATCGATAACCAAATGATCGGCAAGCCGCAGAGTGAAAAGGCTGCCTTTGAAATTCTCCGGACACTCTCGGGCAGAACGCACAAGGTTATCACGGGCTGCGCGATTTACCGCGGGGGAAGCCGCGTCACATTTTCAGAGGTAACAGAGGTAGAATTCTTTCCTCTCACCTCTGAGGAGATCCATGCGTATATATCGACGGGTGAACCGATGGACAAAGCGGGCGCCTACGGCATCCAGGAAAAAGGCTCCCTGCTGGTCAAACGGATACGCGGCGACTACTTCAACGTGGTCGGGCTTCCCGTCGCGCGGTTATACCGTGAATTACAAAGCTTTTCCCGGAATTGAGTAG
>ONSE01000193.1 GCA_900320415.1 uncultured Eubacteriales bacterium | reverse complement strand
TCGCGCCGTGAGATCATTGAAAGCTCGCTCGAGAATTTCGGAGCGGTCATCGTATGCAGCGATATGAAGCAGGCGGTGGAATTTGCCAATGAGCTGGCTCCCGAGCACCTCGAGGTCTGCTGCGAAAATCCCATGGAGTACGTCGGCAAGCTCGACAACGCGGGCAGCGTGTTCCTCGGAAACTACAGTCCCGAGCCGCTCGGCGACTATTTTGCCGGCCCCAACCACGTGCTCCCCACCAGCGGCACCGCGCGCTTCTTCTCGCCGCTTTCCGTTGACGCGTTTATCAAGAAATCCAGCTTTATCTACTATACCGAGGACGCGCTTCGCGCCGACGCGGAGGATGTGATCCGTTTTGCCGAAGCCGAGAGCCTGACGGCGCACGCAAATTCCGTCAAGGTTCGTTTCAACCTCGACTAAAGGACGGTACAATATTGTATGTATATGCTTAACAAAAAGATAGTCAACCTCGTGCCGTATGAGCCCATCAGCGGCACCTATGATATCCGTCTGGACGCCAATGAGTGTCCGGACAACCTGCCCGAGGAGATCCTCGCGCAGCTCAGGGAGGAGATCGGAAGGCTTGCCTTCAACCGCTATCCCGACCCGATGGCGGCGTCCGTTGTCAACGCCTTCGCGGAGTATTACGGCGTCAGACCGGAGGCGGTCACCGCCGGCAACGGGTCCGATGAGCTGATTTTTCTGATCGAGTCCGCCTTTCTGGAGAAGGGCGACAGGATGCTCGTCGTTTCTCCGGATTTTTCAATGTACAACTTCTATTCCTCCATCTGCGAGGTGGAGTGCGACACATATTACAAGAACGAGAACCTCGATATCGACGTGGACGCGCTGATCGACAAGGTCAACCGCGACAACGTGAAGCTGCTGCTCTTTTCCAATCCCTGCAACCCCACGGGCAGGGGCATCACCGCCGGCGAGGCGAGAAAGCTCGTCACCTCCGTGGAGGCGCTCGTCATTCTTGACGAAGCCTACATGGACTTCTGGACGGAGAGCCTGCTTGACGAGGTGGAAAACTATTCCAATCTCATCATCTTCCGCACCGCTTCCAAGGCGGTCGGCTCCGCCGCGCTGCGTCTGGGCTTCGCGGTGGCGAATGAAACCATCTCCCGCGCGGTGAAGGCGGTCAAGTCGCCCTATAACGTCAACAGCTTCTCGCAGGCGGCAGGCGCGGTGATATACCGTCACAAAGAATATTTACAAAATCGTCAAAAAATGATTGTCAAAAACCGCGAAACCCTGTATAATGGTTTAGCGGAGCTTGCCGCGTCCACCGATTTCCGCGTGTATCCCAGCTGTGCGAACTTTGTGTTTGTCAGAACAGACAGCGCGAGGGCGATCTGGGAGTACCTCAAGGAGAGATCCATCGTCGTCCGCCTGATGGGAGAGTACCTCCGCATCACGGCAGGCACGGAGCGCGAGGTGGCGGCAGTTCTGGAATCAATGAAAGAGTATTTCGGGGTGAAATCATGAGAACCGCGACGGTAGAACGCAAGACAAAGGAAACCGACATCTGGCTGTCTCTCGACCTTGACGGCGGAAAAGTCAGCGTGAATACAGGGATCGGCTTTTTTGACCATATGCTCAACTCCTTCGCCACCCACGGCGGCTTCGGCCTGCAGGTAAAGGTGAAGGGTGACCTCCATGTGGACGAGCACCACACCGTTGAGGATACGGGCATCGTCCTCGGCAAGGCGCTTGGAGAGGCGCTGGGGGACAAGGGCGGTATCGAGCGCTTCGGCAGCTTCTATGTGCCGATGGACGAGGCGCTGGCGTTCGCGTCCGTTGACGTCAGCGGCAGACCGTTTCTGGTGTTTGACGCGGCGTTTCCTCAGGAGCGCTGCGGCGGCTACGACTGCGCCATGACGGTGGAGTTCATGCGCGCGCTCGCCTTCAACGCGGGGATCACACTCCATCTCAGGTCGCTCTACGGCGACAATTCGCACCACATCACCGAGGCGCTCTATAAGGCGGCGGCGCACGCGCTGCGCCTTGCCGTGAAGCCCAACGAGTCGGGCAAGCCTCTTTCGACAAAGGGAGTGTTATAAATGTTTGTGTTACCCGCGATAGATATTTACGGCGGCAAGGCGGTGCGCCTTTTCAAGGGCAACTACGCCACCGCCGAGCAGGTTGCCCCCTCGCCGTATGAGGCGGCACAGCGCTTTGCCAAGGCAGGCGCGACCTGGATGCACATGGTTGACCTCGACGGCGCCAAGGACGCGAAGCTCGTGAACGCCGATCTGATCGCCGATGTCGCAAAGGCGTCCGGGCTGAAGGTAGAGGTCGGCGGTGGCATCCGCGACATGAAGGCGGTGGAGTATTATCTTTCCCGCGGCGTGAACCGTGTGATTCTCGGCTCTGCAGCCGTCAAGAACCAGCAGCTCGTCATCGACGCCGTCAAAGAATACGAGGACAGGATCGTGGTCGGCATTGACGCCAAGGACGGCATGGTGCGCGCCGAGGGCTGGCTGGACAACTCCGAGATC
>ONSE01000050.1 GCA_900320415.1 uncultured Eubacteriales bacterium | reverse complement strand
GCGGTCATCCCGATTCTGTATTATAAAAACACCCGCCTTTCCAAGGCGATCAACCGCCTGTTTGTCGAGGCGGACAAGGCGTGTGCCGACGGAGCGAATATTCTGATCCTGTCCGACAGGGGCGTTGACGAGAACCGTCTCGCCATCCCCTCCCTGCTCGCGGTTTCCGCCCTGCACCAGCACCTCGTTGCCACCAAGCGCAGAACCGCTCTTTCGATCGTTCTCGAGAGCGGAGAACCGCGTGAGGTACACCACTTTGCGACGCTTCTCGCCTACGGCGCGAGCGCGATCAATCCCTACCTGGCTCTTGAAACCATTCACGAGCTGATCCACGACAACCTGCTTGACAAGGACTACTACGCCGCCGTTGAGGACTACAACGATGCGGTGCTGCACGGCATCGTTAAGATCGCCTCCAAAATGGGTATTTCCACCCTGCAATCCTACCAGGGCTCCAAGATTTTTGAGGCGATTGGTCTGAGCAGGGAGCTTACCGACAAGTATTTCACGGGCACCGTCAGCCGTATCGGCGGCATAACGCTCGAGGATGTTGAAAAGACCGTGGACGCGCTGCACACCGCCGCCTTCGACCCCCTCGGGCTCGTCACCTCCTGCGCCCTCCCCTCGCGCGGCGGTCACAAGATGCGCAGCGGCAGGGAGGAGCACCTCTACAATCCGCGCACCATTCACGCGCTCCAGTCCGCTACAAGATTCAACAACTACGAAAGATATAAGGAATACGCAAAAATGCTCACCGAGGAGATGAACCCCGTCAGCCTGCGCGGACTGCTCGACTTCCGCTATGCCGACACTCCCGTCCCCCTCGACGAGGTAGAGAGCGTTGACAGCATCGTTCGCCGTTTCAAGAGCGGCGCGATGAGCTACGGCTCCATCTCGCAGGAGGCGCACGAGGCGCTTGCTGTCGCGATGAACCAAATCGGCGGCAAGTCCAACTCGGGCGAGGGCGGTGAAAGTCCCGAGCGCATCGCGACAAAGGGCAGCAAGGTGAACCGCTGCTCCGCGATCAAGCAGGTAGCGTCGGGACGCTTCGGCGTGACCTCGGCATATCTGAATTCAGCGGATGAGATCCAGATCAAGATGGCGCAGGGAGCGAAGCCCGGCGAGGGCGGTCATCTGCCCGGCAACAAGGTCTACCCCTGGATCGCCAAGACAAGACACTCCACCCCTGGCGTGTCGCTGATATCGCCACCTCCCCATCACGATATATACTCCATCGAGGATCTGGCGCAGCTGATCTACGACCTCAAAAACGCCAACAAAAAGGCGCGGATCTCCGTAAAGCTCGTCTCTGAGGCTGGCGTGGGAACCGTCGCGGCAGGCGTCGCCAAGGCAGGCGCCGAGGTCATTCTGATCTCAGGCTACGACGGCGGCACGGGAGCCGCCCCGAGAAGCTCCATCTACAACGCGGGACTTCCGTGGGAGCTGGGACTCGCCGAGGCACACCAGACGCTGATTCTCAACGGTCTGCGCGGCAAGGTCGTCATCGAGACCGACGGAAAGCTGATGACGGGCAGGGACGTCGCCATCGCGGCGATGCTCGGCGCCGAGGAATTCGGCTTCGCGACCGCTCCGCTGGTTACGCTCGGCTGCGCGATGATGCGCGTCTGCAACCTCGACAGCTGCCCCTTCGGCGTAGCGACTCAGAATCCCGAGCTGCGCAAGCGTTTTGCGGGCAAGCCCGAGTACGTCATCAACTTCATGCTCTTTATCGCGCAGGAGCTGCGTGAATATATGGCAAAGCTGGGTGTGCGCACGGTTGACGAGCTGGTCGGCAGAACCGACCTCCTCCGCGTGAAGGACGGTCTCAGCGAGCGCGAACAAAAAATCGATCTCTCTCTCCTGCTGAACAGCGATTTCGCGCAGGAAAGAGTCTGCTATACACAAAAGGACAAGTACGATTTCGCCCTTTCCGAGACCCTCGACGAGAAGGTTATCGAGAAAAGGCTGAAGAAAGCTCTTCAGACAGGCGAAGCAAAAACCATCGAAATCAACATCAAAAACACCGACCGCTCTCTGGGAACCGCCTTCGGCTCCGAAATCACCAAAAAATACGGCGACACCCTTGCGGACGACACCTTCAAAATCATCTGCAGCGGCTCGGGCGGACAGAGCTTCGGCGCGTTTATCCCGAACGGCCTGACCATGGAGCTGCGCGGCGACAGCAACGACTACTTCGGCAAGGGTCTTTCGGGCGGCAAGCTGATCGTCTATCCCCCCAAGGGCTCACGCTTCAGGGCGGAGGAAAACATCATTGTCGGCAACGTTGCTCTCTACGGCGCGACAAGCGGCAAGGCGTTCATCAACGGCATAGCGGGCGAGCGCTTCTGCGTGCGCAACTCAGGCGCGACAGCCGTTGTTGAGGGCGTTGGAGAACACGGCTGCGAGTACATGACGGGCGGCAAGGTCGTCATTCTCGGCAGAACCGGCAAAAACTTTGCCGCGGGAATGTCCGGAGGTGTGGCGTACGTCCTCGATGAGCGCCACCACCTCTACAAGCGTCTCAACAAGGAGCTGGTGGAATGCGGAGAGGTCACCGCGCAGCGCGATGTTGAGGAGCTGCGCACTCTGATCGCGGAGCACGTCGCGGCGACAGGAAGCAAAAAGGGGGCGGAGATCCTGGAGCATTTCACGGAATATCTCCCGAAATTCAAGAAGGTCATTCCGATCGACTACAAGATGATCACGGAAGCGATCGAAAAGAACTGGCACGACGGCATGGACGAGGAAACGTCCAAGATAGAAGCGTTCTATCAGCTGATCCATTCACGTTAAGGAGGGCAATACAAAATGGGAAATCCCTTTGGATTTATGGAATACGCGAGGAAGGAAGCGCCTGCGGACGCAGTTTCCGAGCGAATCAAGCATTTCAATGAGTTTCACACGCCGCTCTCCGAACAGGAGCAGAAAAAGCAGGGCGAGCGGTGCATGAACTGCGGTGTGCCGTTCTGCCAGTCGGGCACGGTCATCAGCGGCATGATTTCGGGCTGTCCGCTGAACAACCTTATCCCCGAGTGGAACCACCTCGTCAGCCTCAACGCCTGGAAACAGGCTTACGAACGACTCTCCCTCACCAATCCCTTCCCCGAATTCACCTCGCGCGTCTGTCCCGCCCTTTGCGAAAAAGCGTGTACCTGCGGCGCGAACGGCGACGCGGTGACAGTCCGGGCAAACGAATACAGCATCATCGAAAACGCCTATTGCCAGGGCCTCGCCCGGCCGAATCCGCCCAAGGTACGCACGGGAAAGCGCGTAGCGGTGGTTGGCTCGGGTCCCGCGGGGCTGGCGGCGGCGGAGCTGCTCAACCGCAGGGGTCACAGCGTGACGGTTTACGAGCGCAGCGACCGCGTGGGAGGTCTTCTGATGTACGGCATCCCCAACATGAAGCTCGAGAAGCACGTCATCGAGCGCAAAACAAACATGATGAAGGCAGAGGGCGTGACCTTCATCACCAACACCAACATCGGTGTTGACCTGACCGCCGAGGAGCTGCGGCAGCAGTATGACCGCGTGATCCTCGCCTGCGGCGCGTCCCGTCCGCGTGATATCAATGTGCCGGGAAGAGAGGCAGAGGGGGTATATTTCGCGGTGGATTTTCTGAAGTCCACCACAAAGGCTCTGCTGGACAACGGGTTACAGGAGGGCACATATATCTCCGCGAGGGACAAAAACGTGATTGTTATCGGCGGCGGCGACACGGGCAACGACTGTGTGGGCACCTGCGTGCGTCACGGTGCGAAAAGCGTGACGCAGCTCGAGATGATGCCTCCCCTTCCCGAAACCAGAGCCGATAACAATCCCTGGCCCGAATGGCCGCGCGTCAGCAAGACCGACTACGGTCAGGAGGAGGCTGCCGCCGTCTTTGGCAGCGACCCGAGAGTCTATCAGACGACCGTAAAAGAATTTTTGAAGGACGAAGGCGGAAGGCTGAGAGGAGCCGTCCTCGTGAAGCTCGCCGCCGAAAAGGATAATAAAACAGGCAGGCTCAGCATGGTTCCCGTGGAAGGCTCGGAGTACGAGGTCGACGCGGAGCTGGTGCTGATTGCGGCGGGCTTCCTCGGCAGCGAGAGCTATGTGACCGAGGCGTTCGGCGTGAACACCGACGCGAGAACCAACGTCGCGACCGGCAGGAATACCCATCTCACAAACGCGGAGAACGTTTATGCAGCAGGCGATATGCACAGCGGTCAGTCGCTCGTTGTGCGCGCCATCCGCGAGGGTGTGGACTGCGCCAAGGAAGTGGACGCGGATCTGATGGGCTACAGCAATCTGTGAGGTAGAATATGACTAAATACATTTTCGTAACGGGCGGCGTTGTTTCGGGACTCGGCAAGGGCATCACCGCCGCTTCTCTCGGGCGGCTGCTCAAGGCGAGAGGTCTGAAGGTCGCGGCGCAGAAGCTCGACCCCTACATCAACGTTGACCCCGGCACCATGAGTCCCTACCAGCACGGCGAGGTGTTCGTCACCGAGGACGGCGCGGAGACCGATCTCGATCTGGGACACTACGAGAGATTCATCGACGAGGATCTCAACCAGTTCTCGAACCTCACCACGGGCAAGGTCTATTCCAACGTGCTCGCAAAGGAGAGGCACGGAGAATACCTCGGAAAAACCGTGCAGGTGATCCCACACATCACCGATGAAATTAAACGCTTCGTTTACAGCGTCGGCAAGAAATCCGACGCGGACGTCGTCATCACCGAAATCGGCGGCACCATCGGCGACATTGAGAGCCAGCCCTTTCTGGAGGCGATCCGTCAGGTCGGACGCGAGGTCGGCAAGGAGAACCGCCTGTACATCCACGTCACTCTGGTTCCCTACCTCAAGGCGTCAGGCGAGCACAAGAGCAAGCCGACGCAGCACAGCGTCAAGGAACTGCAGGGACTCGGCATTTCTCCCGACATCATCATTCTCAGATGTGACGAGCCGATCACCGACGCAGCGATATTTGAGAAGATCGCGGGCTTCTGCAACGTGAGAAGAGATTGTGTGATCGAAAACCTCACTCTGCCCGTGCTCTACGAGGCGCCGCTGATGCTCGAGAAGGCGCACCTTTCCGATATCGTCTGCCGCGAGCTGCAAATAGACAGCCAAAAGCCCGACCTCTCCGACTGGGAGCACATGGTCGAGCGGATCAAGACAAGAGAAAAGACCGTCTCCATCGGTCTGGTCGGAAAATATGTGGAGCTGCACGACGCGTATCTCTCCGTCGCGGAGGCGCTGCGCCACGCGGGCTACTACCGTGACGCGGAGATCGATATCCGCTGGATCGATTCCGAACAGCTTACTGCCGAAAACGTCGGAGAAACGCTCGGAGGTCTGAACGGCATTATCGTCCCCGGCGGCTTCGGCTCGCGCGGCATCGAGGGCATGATCCTCGCCGCGCGGTTCGCGAGAGAAAATCATATCCCCTACTTCGGCATCTGTCTCGGTATGCAGATCGCCGTGATCGAGTTCGCGCGGAACGTGGCGAAGATCAAAAACGCCAATTCGGGCGAGTTCGCGCAGGATGTGCCGAAGGTCATCGACTTTCTCCCCGGGCAGACCGGCGATACCGACAAGGGCGGCACCCTGCGGCTGGGCGCCTACCCCTGTGTGATCCGGGACGGCACCGCCATGGCAAAGGCCTACGGCGTGAAGGAAATCAGCGAACGCCACCGCCACCGCTATGAGTTCAACAACGACTACCGCGCCGCCCTTCAGGACGCAGGTCTGACGCTCTCGGGACTTTCTCCCGACGGCAGACTGGTGGAGACCGTCGAGCTTTCCGACCGTGATTTCTATGTCGGCGTGCAGTACCACCCCGAATTCAAGAGCCGCCCCAACAAGCCCCATCCGCTGTTCGCAGCATTCATCGGCGCGGCGGCTGACAATAAATATCAAGCAGACTGAGGTTGACGATGAAAGTAAATGAATATTTTGACAGACTTGTTCCGAACTATCTCTTCGCGGACGTGGCGCGCAAGACAGGCGAATTCGCCGCCGCCCATCCCGAAAAGGAAATCATACGGCTCGGTATCGGCGATGTGACGCTTCCTCTCGCCCCGATCGTCGTTGCAGCCATGAAAAAGGGCTGCGAGGATCTGCTCTATCAGGAAACCTTCAAGGGCTATCCCGAATACGAGGGCTACGACTTTGTGCGCGAGGCTATTTCGGGCTATTACAAGAGCTTCGGCGTGACGGTTCTCCCCGATGAGATCTTTGTCTCGGACGGCGCGAAGTCCGACTGCGGCAACCTGCCCGACATTTTTGCGCAGGACAATACCATTCTCGTCACCGACCCTGTTTATCCCGTCTATGTTGACGCGAACCTGATGGCAGGCAGAAAAATCATCTACGCCTCCTCCGGAAAGGAAAACCACTTCCTCGCAATGCCTGACAAAAGCGTGAAGGCGGACATCATCTATCTCTGCTCCCCCAACAACCCCACAGGCGCGGCTTACAGCGCGGAGCAGCTCAAGGTCTGGGTGGACTACGCCCTCGAAAATGACGCGCTGATTCTCTATGACGCGGCGTATGAGGCTTTCATCAAGGACGATTCTCCCCGTTCCATTTTCTCGGTCGAGGGCGCGAGAGAATGCGCCATCGAGCTGTGCTCCCTCTCCAAGACGGCAGGCTTTACGGGCACGCGCTGCGGCTACACCGTGATCCCGAAGGAGCTTGTCAGGGACGGTCACAGCCTGCACGCGATGTGGTACCGCCGTCAGGCGACCAAGTTCAACGGCGTTTCATGGCCTGTCCAGTGCGCCGCCGCAGCTGTTTTCAGCGATGAGGGGCTGCGCCAGATCCGTCATAACCTCGACTATTACCGCAGGAACGCGCAGGTGATCTCCGACGCGCTCGACGAGCTGGGCATCTACTACACGGGCGGCAAAAACTCCCCCTACATCTGGCTGGAGTGCCCCAACGGCATGGGCAGCTGGGAGTTCTTTGACTATCTCCTCGAAAACGCCGCCGTCGTCGGCACCCCCGGAGAGGGATTCGGCGAAAACGGAAAGGGCTATTTCCGCCTGACCTCCTTCGGCTCCTATGAGAAAACCGTGGAGGCTGTGGAGAGGATCAAGGCATTGATTAATCAACGATAAATTTACTTTCTCTTTGGAAAATCCTGATAAGACTGTTGTCTTATCGGGATTTTTTCAACTTTCCGTTTAGTTTGTGTTATTAGGCTTGCGTGAGATCCTCAAGGATTGATTGAAATTTTCTTGATTCGGGTTTACAATAAAGACAACGAAAACACAAAACCCGCTTCAAGAAAAAACGATCACGACAGAGAAAAGGAGAGTCATCATCATGGAGAACTTCAGCTTACTTTATCCCGCCGGCACAACCCCCGCCTTCAAAACCCTCGGAGACAACACGATCAACGACCTTTCACTGGAATACATCCTTGACAATGTCGCAAAAAACGCCTACGAGAAGAGCGTCATCAGAGGTATGCTGCTCAAGCTCGAGAGCGATCCCTCGATCATCCGCTACCGCTGCGACGTCTTTGAGGACGTCATGAACTATCCCGCCCTCAGGGACAACATCAAAAACACCCTCGACCAGCTCGAGTATCTCAAATCACTCGGCGCTTCCTTCCACGACGACACGGTCGCCCCCCTCTGGCAGCTGATCAACCGTCTGCATGAGCTGGAGGTCTACATCGACTGCATCGCCGACCTGCACCGCACCCTGACCGAGAATCCCGTCAAGTCCGAGGGTCTCAGACAGCTGCGCGACTATGTCGCCGCCATTTACAATGAAAGCGGCTTCGAATACCTGCGCAGGGATATCAAGTCCCTGCTGACCGAAACCTCCGAGATCAAGAGCATCACGCTCGGCGTCAACCTCGACAGCAGCCTGCGCCCTGTGGAGGTGGGCATCATGTCCATCAATCACGAAACCTTCAACCACACGGGAATCCTCGACAGGTTCATCGGCTTCCTGCCCAAGGTCGGCGAAATGCTCGACGGCAAAGCATCCTTCGGTATGTCAAAAATGCGCACCGTCGGCACTTCGGGCGAAAGCGACCCTCTGATGAACGGACTCTGCCGCGCCGTCACCGAGATGCTCGGCGGCACTGTCAAAAATCTCAAAAGCACCCTCTCCCGCTACGTGAACATCAGCGGTTACAGCCTGACCAGATTCATTCCCGAGTTCATCTTCTACACCAGATGGGCGGACTTCTGCAGCAAGGTCATCGGCTGCGGACTGCCGATGGCAAGGCCCGAGATCCTCAGCGCCGAGAGCAAGTCTCTCTGTTCCAAGGGCATCTACAACCTGAAAATGGCGATCCAGATCCTCGGCGGCGCCTCCCTCGATGTTGTGCGCAATGACTTTGAGTTCGCAAAAAATCACGGTATCTATATTATGACAGGCCCCAACAAGGGCGGCAAAACCACCTTTACGCAGGCGATCGGCATTCTTTTCCTGCTGGCACAGCACGGCATCTACGTCCCCGCCCAGTCCGTTTCCCTCTCCCCCTGCGACAACATCTTCACCCACTTCCCCGCCGACGAGAACCAGACCGTGAACCTCGGCCGTCTGGGCGAGGAATCCAAGAGGATCAGCGCGATCTTCACCGAGGCGACCGACAAGAGCCTGCTGCTCTTCAACGAGTCCCTCGCCACTACCTCCTTTACCGAGGGACTCTACATCGCCAAGGACGTCGTCAGAGCCATGCGCTGCCTTGGCGCGAGAACCGTGTTCAACACCCATATGCACGATCTCGCGGCCGACCCCGACGAGTTCAACTCCCTCAGGGGCGATCTGGACGTCGCCTCCCTCATCACGGGCGTCCACGAGGGACAGCGCTCCTACAAGGTCTACCTTGCGCCGCCCGAGGGCGTCAGCTACGCAAGGGACATCGCCGAGAAGTACGGCGTATCGTTCGCACAATTACAGCTCTCCATGCAAAACTGCGCTTAAGGGCGCGGTGGGGCACTCTCCGCGGCGGAAGGAAAGCGGGTTTCCTTCCGCCGCCTTGTTTTAAATTATTTTCACGTGCTATCGTTTTTCCTATTGACATTTCTTGGTATACGAAGTATGATTTGTATAACAAATCATACTGACGAGGTGAGAACAATGAAAGCACCCAACGGAAAATATGTATGGACCGCAACGGTCGGCGAAAAGGGGCAGATCGTTATCCCCAAGCAGGCAAGAGACCTCTTCGGCATCAAGCCCGGAGACACCCTGCTGCTTTTCGGTGACGAGGAACGCGGCATCGCCATTCCTCCCCACGGAGCGTTTGATCAGCTGTTTGGCATTGCATTTGACGGAAAGGACAGTGACAAGAAAT
>ONSE01000051.1 GCA_900320415.1 uncultured Eubacteriales bacterium | reverse complement strand
CTGCACGTTTACGCGGAAAACGTTCATCAGACTTAATAGCAACGGACAAACAGCCCTTCGGGGCTGTTTTTGTTTGTCGAGAAACAATGATGATAAAAAAACGCAGGGGTTTCCGCCTGTCATTCTGCGCGAAAGCGAGGAATGACAGGACGGACAGTTTTTCTTATTGTTTTTGTTGAAATTTCCTCTCAGGTATGTTACAATGTAGTTTGGAATTTTATGCGGAAACAGGTGTATTTATGAGAAGACAGAGAACCGTTATCAAGGTCGGAACCTCAACGCTGACCTACGAAAACGGAAAAATGAATTTCAGGCGCATTGAGCGTCTTTGCAAGGTGCTTTGCGACCTGCACAACAGCGGCGAGGATCTGCTGCTGGTGTCCAGCGGCGCCGTGGGCGTAGGCATGGGCAAAACCGGTCTTTCGCGCCGTCCCGAGGAAACGAAAAAGAAGCAGGCTCTCGCCGCCATCGGACAGTGCGAGCTGATGTTTATGTACGACAAATTCTTCGGGGAATACAACCACAACATCGCGCAGATCCTGCTGACCGCCGACGTGGTGGAATCCGATCACAAGCGCGAAAACATTGTCAACACCATCGAGGCTCTCCTCGATATGGATATTATCCCCATCATCAACGAAAACGACACCGTTGCCATCGATGAGATCTACGGAAAGAATTTCGGAGACAACGATATGCTCTCCGCGATTGTCTCGGGTATCGTCGGGGCGGACAGGCTGATCATCCTCACCGATATCGACGGTCTGTACGATTCCAATCCGCGCAGCAACCCCGACGCGAAAAAAATCGACGTAGTGGAAAGCATTGACACGGAAATCCTCGAAATGGCGGCGGGCACAGGCTCCAACCGCGGCACGGGCGGCATGATCACCAAGCTGCAGGCGGCGAATTACGCCACCAAGTGCGGCATTGAGGTAGACGTGATCAACGGCTCCGAGCCGGAGACGCTCTATCAGGTATTTGACGGCAGGTGCCCCGGCACAAAATTCACCGCGGTACAGTAACAGAAAGGAAGATGAACCATGACGCAACTGGAAACAATGGGCGCTGCGGCAAAGGCTGCCTCGCGCTTTCTGATGAACGCGGGCGCGCGCAAGGACGAGGCGCTGCTCGCTATCGCGAAGGCGCTCCGTGAGAACGCCCCCTCCATTATTGAAGCCAACCAAACCGACCTCGAAAACGGCAAGGCAGCGGGACTGACCGACTCCCTGCTTGACCGCCTCAGACTCGACGAGAGCCGCATCGAGGGAATGGCGCAGGGAGTGGAGCAGGTCGCCGCCTTGCCTGATCCCATCGGCAGAGTGCTCGACGGCAGGACCCTCAAAAACGGTCTGAAGATCGAAAAAGTCAGCGTCCCGATGGGCGTTATCGGCATTATCTACGAAGCGCGTCCCAACGTCACCTCCGACGCGGCGGCTCTCTGCCTCAAGGCAGGCAGCGCCGTGATCCTGCGCGGCGGCAAGGAAGCGATCCACTCCAACCGCGCGATCATGAGCGTCATGCGCGGCGCGCTGAAGGAAATCGGCGTTCCCGAGGACTGCGTGGCGCTGGTGCAGGACACCTCCCGCCAGAGCGCGACCGAGCTGATGCAGCTCACCGACTACCTCGACGTGCTGATCCCGCGCGGCGGCGCGGGTCTGATCCGCAGCGTCGTGGAAAACGCCAAGGTACCCGTCATCGAAACGGGCGTGGGCAACTGCCATGTCTATGTGGACGCGAGCGCGGACGTTGAAATGGCGGCAAACATCATCTTCAACGCGAAAACCAGCCGTCCCTCGGTGTGCAACGCCATCGAAACGGTGCTTGTCCACAAGGACGCGGCTGCCGCCGCACTGCCTGTCATCAAGGCGGCGCTGGACAAGAAGAACGTGGAGCTCCGCGGCTGTGAAAAGACAAGGGAGATCCTCGGCGGCAGCGTGATCGCCGCGACCGAGGACGACTACGCGAGGGAATTCCTCGACTATATTCTCGCGGTAAAGGTTGTGGACAGCCTTGACGCCGCGCTGGAGCACATCGCGAAATACAGCACGGGACACAGCGAGAGCATCATCACCTCCGACTATGCCGCGGCGGAGACCTTTACCGCCTGCGTGGATTCGGCAGCGGTTTATGTAAACGCCTCCACGCGCTTCACCGACGGCGGCGAGTTCGGTCTGGGCGCGGAAATCGGCATTTCCACCCAGAAGCTCCACGCCAGAGGCCCCATGGGTCTGAACGAGCTGACCAGCATGAAATTCATCATCAAGGGCAGCGGTCAGATCCGCTAAATCAAAAGATACACCAGAGCGATCAGCAGTCCCGGGTCACTTTTCTCGTCCATGAGCAGGAGCAGCAGCATGAGGATCACGCTGCGCTCCTTGTCCTTGAAAAACAGGTCGAGGATACCGCCCGGGGGCGGCTCATGCCGCGGCTTTGACGGTTTCGGCGGCTCAGGCGGCTCAGACGGCTCGGGCGGCGCTTCTTTCTCTGCAGGCGCGGGAGAAGGCTTCGGTGCCTCTCTCTCCTGTCTGGGCTCACGCGGCTGCCGCTGCCGCTCCTGCCCCCTGCTGCGCGCGTGCGAAAGCTGCTGCGCACGGGCAAGGGCTTCCTCCTCAAAGCTCGGCATGGTACACCTCCGTCAGAATAACAGTCCGCTGTCCTTGATCAGCGGAATCACCTTGATCAGCTTCATCAGCCGCTGCGCCTGTTCCAGCTTGCGCTGCTTCTCCTCGCCGAGGAACGGCCGCAGCGCCTGGAACAGCCTGCTGATATCGTCGTCGGCGCCAAAGCCGTTCATCAGCGGCGCGAGCGACTGCATCGCCCCGAGCATCTCGTTTTTCGGCTCGGGCGGCCGGGGCGCAGGCTTGCTCAGTCCCAGCTGCTCGCCGAGGCTCTGCACCTGCTTCATCGCCTCGGGGTTGCTGAGGATCTGATTGAGTGCGTCCTGCATTTCGGACATTTCGCTCATTCTCCTTTATCTTTATACTTTTACTTTTTATTCAGCATTTTCATTATCGCCTGTGCCTGCGGACTGCCGAGAAGCTGCTTCGTCTTTTCGGGGTCGCTCAGGATTTCCCTCACCTGCGACGCGTCGCAGTCCGTGTTCTGCAGCAGGCTGTCATAATCGCCGCGGCCGGCGGCGCTCTTTACCTGATCGGGACTCATATTGAGTTTCTTTGAAAGCTGCCCGAGCAGCTCGTTCATCTTGTCAGACATATTACCACCTCACCCTATACTATGCGCCAACCGCGCTTTTAGAACGGAGTTTTTTATGCGAATTTTAGTTCTTTCCGACACACACGGCGACACCCGCACCATGCTCAAGGCAATTGAGCGCAACCCGGGCGCCGAAATGATCATTCACTGCGGCGACGGCAGGGACCAGATTGAACTGCTGGAAAAATCTTTTCCCGACAAGCAGATCGTCGCGGTACGCGGCAACTGCGACGCGGGACGCGCTTATCGTACAGAGCAGCTCGTGACAGTAAACGGAAAAACGATATTTGTCACCCACGGTCACCTGTTTCAGGTAAAGTTTTCCCCTTACAACCTGATTTGCGCCGCGCGGGAAAGAGGCGCCGACATCGTCTGCTTCGGCCATACGCACAACGCGATGTGCGAGTATCAGGACGGGCTGTACATTCTCAATCCCGGCTCCTGCCACGGCTACCGCGCCTCCTACGGCTATATCGACATCACGGACAAGGGCGATATCGTCACCCGCGCCGTCAGACTGGACGGAGAGATTTGACGTGAGCTTCAGCGGATTCGAGCTTGACAGCGGCACACAGCACACGCTGCGTCTTCTCGCGGCGTCGGGAAGGCTGCCCCACGCCGTGATCATCGAGAGCAAGTCGCCGCAAAAGGCGATGGAGCTGGCGGTCTGTCTGTCCGCCTACGCGGTGTGTCAGGGAGAGGACAAGCCCTGCGGGGTATGCAGGCAGTGCCGCAACGCGCTCAACAAGACACACTGCGACATCAGCTATGTGCAGCCAGAAAAGAAAAGCAAAACAGGCATTTACAGCATAGAACAGCTCCGCGCCCTCGTGGGTGACGCGCAGATCCGTCCCAATGACGCGGACTGCAAGGTATATATCTTTGAGGAAGCGGACAAACGCTTCCCCGAAATCTCCCAGAACGCGTTCCTCAAGCTGCTTGAGGAACCGCCGCAGCGCATCTATTTCTTCCTGCTCTGTGAGAGCGCGAAGGCGCTGCTGGGAACCATCCGCTCCCGCTGTACCGTCATCCGCACGGGCGGAGAGGCGGACATCGGCGCGGAGAGCCTGGAGGCGGCGAAAGCGATCGCAAAGGGCATTCTCTCAACGCGCGAATACGAGCTTCTGAAGGCGCTCAACGCGCTGACGGACAAGGAACGGCAGAAGGAGATCCTTCTCGCCGTCAGACTTCTGCTGCGCGATGCGCTGGCGCTCCTCTCGGGAGGCGACGCGCTGACAGACGGAGAAACGGCACGGCTTCTCGCCGCAAAGCTGACGCGTGCCAAGCTCATCCGGATGATCGAGCTGACAGACAGGTCCGACGGTATGCTCAGGCAGAACATCAACATCAACCTTCTCACAACATCGCTGTGCGGAGAATACAGGAGGATATTATGGCAGAGGTAATCGGAGTCAGGTTCAAGGAGGTAGGCAAGGTCTACTACTTTGACCCCCTTAACAACAAGCTCAGCCGCGGCGACCGCGTGATCGTCGAAACCGCGCGCGGGCTGGAATGCGGAGAGGTAGCCGTTCCCAACAAGGAAATCGGTGAGAACGAGCTGAACCATCCGCTCAAGCCGCTCGTCAGAATCGCCACCGAGGCAGACCTCCGGCGCGTGGACGAAAACCGCGCCAAGGAGGTGCAGGCGCGCAAAATCTGCGAGGAAAAAATCGCCAAGCACAAGCTGGGCATGAAGCTTGTCAACGTCGAATACACCTTTGACAACAGCAAAATCATTTTTTATTTCACTGCCAACGGCAGAGTGGACTTCCGCGCCCTGGTCAAGGACCTGGCGTCGGTGTTCCGCACCCGTATCGAGCTGCGGCAGATCGGCGTGAGAGACGAGGCGAAGATGCTCGGCGGACTGGGCATCTGCGGCAGACCCTTCTGCTGCAGCCGTTTTATGGGCGAGTTCCAGCCCGTTTCCATCAAGATGGCGAAGGAACAGGGGCTGTCCCTCTCTCCCACCAAGATTTCGGGCACCTGCGGCAGACTGATGTGCTGCCTCAAATACGAACAGGAGGCGTATACCGACCTTCTGCGCCACACTCCGAAGATCGGCGCGATCGTCAACACGCCCGAGGGAAGAGGACTGGTCGTGGAAAATAACCTGATCGCGCGCACCCTCAAGGTGAAGCTCGACAACGCGCCTGCCGACGTGGGGCCCAAAACCTTCACCGTCAGACAGTGCCGCCTCATCAAGGACGGCTACATCAAGGTGGACAAAAAAGATATGGAAAAGCTGAACGGTCTGGAGTAGGCTAAGAATCAGCTTCCAAGGCCTTGTTTCCCGGCACAAAATTTTGCCAAACCTCTTGCAATTGACAAAATACGTGTTATAATATAGTTGAAATCAATTTCAAGGAGGCTTTACCTATGGCATATGTAATTAACGATGAGTGCATCATGTGCGGCGCGTGCGCGGACGAGTGCCCCTGCTCCGCTATCTCTGAGGGCGACGGCAAGTATGTGATCGACGCTGACGCTTGTGTAGACTGCGGTTCATGTGCAGAGGTTTGTCCTGTCGGCGCTCCCCAGGAGGGCTGATCACTCAGGATCTTATCTGAAAAATGACCATCGGGCGGCAAGGATTCTGTGTCCTTGCCGCCTTTCTTTTTTGTCGGAACTGCCGATTCCGATCCCCTGCCCCTCCTCCATTTTCATCCCTTTGACCAACAGTCACGGAAAGGACACCATTATGAACCACCTTCATCTCGAGCCGCTGGGACGCGGTATGCAGATTTATGTCACAGACAGCTACCACTTTTCCACCGACACCATTCTCCTGGCTCATTTTTCTCAGCCGAAGGGACATAAAAAATGCGTTGATCTCGGCACAGGCTGCGGCACCATACCGCTGCTCTGGCTCAGGGAAAACCCGAATCTTTCGGTCAGCGCCGTTGAGATACAATCCGACGCCTGCAAGCTGGCGGAGGAAAGCATCCGGATCAACTCGCTGGAACAAAGTCTGACAATCCATCACCACGACCTCCGCGATCTCAGGGGAGTCCTCCCCTTCGGCGCGTTTGATGTGGTTGCCTGCAACCCGCCCTACAAGCAAAGCGGAAGCGGGATCGTCAATCCCGAAAGCCGCAGGCTGATCGCGCGGCACGAGGAGGAGTGTACGCTGGAGGACATCTGCGGGGCGGCATCCCGCCTGCTGCAGTTCGGCGGCAGGTTCTGCGTCTGTCAGCGCCCCGAACGGCTGGCGGACGTGATGGAGGCAATGCGCCTCTTTCAGCTCGAGCCGAAGGTGCTGCGCATGGTGCAGCAACGGCAGGACAAGGCGCCGAAGCTCTTCCTTCTCGAGGGCAGAAAAGGCGGCAGGCGCGGCTTTCTCAGCGTTCAGCCCACCCTGTTCATCGAGGACGGGCAGGGCAGCTTTTCGCCTGAAATGCTGGAAATCTACGGAGACTACAAAAATCAACACTGATACGGAGATCACTATGAGCGGAATTTTATATGTCACGGGCACGCCCATCGGCAACCTGTCCGACCTCTCGCCGCGGGCGGCGGCGACGCTGGAGAGCGTCGATTTTATCGCCGCCGAGGACACAAGGGTCACTCTCAGGCTGCTCAACCACCTCGGCATCAAAAAGCCGATGGTGAGCTACTTCGAACATAACAAGCGCGAGCGCGGCGAGATCATCTGCGGCCGCATAGAGAACGGAGAAAACTGCGCCATTGTCACCGACGCGGGTATGCCCTGCATCTCCGACCCCGGAGAGGATCTGATCAGGCTTTGCGCCGAACGCGGCATCAAAACGGTTGTAATCCCCGGTCCGAGCGCGGTGATTGCCGCACTCGCCGTCTCAGGACTGGAAACGGGGCGTTTTTGCTTTGAGGGCTTTCTCAGCGTCAACAAAAAAAGCCGAAGCGAGCATCTGCAAAGTCTGCAAAACGAAAAACGAACCATGATTTTTTACGAGGCGCCGCACAAGCTGCCCGCCACCCTGCGCGACCTGTACGCGGCGTTTGGTGAGCGCAGGCTCTCGATCGTTCGTGAAATCACAAAGATACACGAGGAGGTCATCCGCACCACCACCTCCCTCGCGGCGGAGCAGTTTTCCGACGGCCGCCTCAAGGGGGAGATCGTGCTGGTGCTCGAGGGAAAAAAGCAGGAGGAAAGCGAAGAACCCTGCACCCTCGGCGACGCGGTGAAACTGGCGCGTTCCCTCATGGAAAACGACGGCTGCAGGGCAACCGACGCCGCGAAACAGGCTGCCGCAATGACAGGCTTTAAGAAAAATGAGATCTACAAGGAGCTGACGACATGACCTACACCGAAGCGCTGAACAAAATACACTCCCTGCTGACCTTTGGCTCCCGGCCCGGACTTGACCGCGTGCGCGAGCTGCTGCGCCGCATGGGCGATCCGCAGGACAAGCTGCGCTATATCCATGTGGCGGGCACCAACGGCAAAGGCTCCGTCTGCGCCATGCTGTCTGCGATCCTGGTGGCGGCAGGCTACAAAACAGGGCTTTTTATCTCACCCTATATCACCGATTTCCGCGAGAGGATCCAGATCAACAACGCCATGGTCTCGGAGGAGGTGCTCACCGACGCGGTGGAAAAAACCTTCCCTCTCATCGAGCAGCTCCGCGCGGAAGGCATTGTCATCACCGAATTCGAGTACGTCAACGCGCTCGAGTTCTACATCCACGCGCAGGCAGAATGCGATATTGTCGTACTCGAAACCGGCATGGGCGGCCTGCTGGACTGCACCAACGTCATCCGACCGCCGCTGTGCGCCGTGATCACGACGATCGGGCTCGATCACACCGCGATACTGGGAGACACCATCGCCGCCATTGCCGAACAGAAATGCGGTATCTTCAAATCAGGCTCCCTCGCCGTCACCTCGGCGCAGTGTGAGGAAGCGATGCGGGTAATTGCCGGCACTGCCGCGGCAAAGCACATTCCATTGATCAAAAGCAGCAGCGTCAGTCTGGAGCTGCGGGACATCACGCTTGGCGGAAGCGAGTTCCTCTATCAGGGCGCACCCATCCTTCTCCGCCTCGCGGGCGACTATCAGCTTGAAAACGCGCGTACGGCTCTCGCGGCGATCGAGGTTCTCACCCTCAACGGAGAGCTGGACATCTCCCCCGAGGATATCCGCAGGGGTCTGTTCAACGCGGTCAATCCCGCCCGGCTCGAAACTCTCTGCGGAAGCCCGCTCGTGCTCCTTGACGGCGCCCACAATCCCAACGGTATCGGCGCGCTCAAGCAGGCAATCGACCGCTTTCTGGAAGGCAAAAAAATCCTCTGCGTGCTCGGAATGCTCGCCGACAAGGACATTGACAGCGCGCTGCGGCTCCTCGACGGCGTGTTTGAAGCGATCTACACCGTACCGATCGACAATCCCCGCGCACTCGCCCCCGACTTGCTGGCGGAGAAATGCCGCTCCCACGCGGCGGAGGTCAGAGCGTTCGACAGCGCGGAGCTTGCCTTTGACACAGCCTTTGAGCGGGCGGAACGGGAAAACGCCGCCGTCCTTGTCTGCGGCTCACTCTACCTCGCCGGCAGCATCCGCCCGTACATCCTGACACACGTAAAATAAAATTTTTTCGATCGACAGAATAAAACAAAATTTACGCTCCATACTAATTATCATTAGTGTGGAGCGTTTCTTTTCGCATTCTTTTCAGAAAGGCTGATGGTAATTGAAAACGGAATTTCAAAACGGCGTCCTCACCGCCTATCTTGAGGGTGAGATCGACCACGACAGCGCCGCGGGCATCCGCGCACAGGTGGACGCGTCGGCGCAGTCGCTCAAGCCGTCCCTGCTGCGGCTGGACTTTAGCCGGGTGGGCTTCATGGATTCCTCCGGCGTAGGGCTGGTGATGGGGCGGTACCGCATGATGAAGCTGCTGGGCGGTATGCTGCACGTCGTCAATATTCCCGACCGCCTGTACCGCATTTTCGCGATGTCGGGACTGGAAGGACTGGGGGTGCTGAGATGAAAACAACCAACGAAATGAAGCTGAGCTTTCCTTCAAGGAGCTGCAATGAGGCATTCGCGCGAACGGTGACTGCCGCGTTTATCGCACCGCTCGACCCCACCGTGAGCGAGCTGAGCGACCTGAAAACCGCCGTTTCCGAGGCGGTGACCAACTCTATCGTCCACGGCTACCGCCGTGCGGGCGGCATGATTTACATAACGGGCAAAATCACGGAGGACCGCCGGGTGATCATCAGGATCCGGGACAAGGGCGTCGGGATCGCCGATGTGAAGCAGGCGATGGAGCCGCTGTTCACCACAGCGCCCGAGGAGGAGCGCGCGGGCTTGGGCTTTGCCGTCATGCAGAGCTTCTGCGACAAGGTGCGCGTCACCTCGCGGCTCGGACAGGGAACCTCCGTGACGCTCGAAAAGCGGATATCCGATGCGTAAGGACGAGCTTGCCGAAAGGCACATGGGGCTGGTCCATGCCATTTGCAGGCGCTTCGCGGGCAAGGGGATCGATTACGAGGAGCTGTTCGCGGCGGGATGTCTCGGGCTGACGAAAGCCATCAACAACTTTGACGAGAGCCGCGGCCTGCAGTTTTCCACCTACGCCTTCCCCGTGATCCTGGGCGAGGTGCGCCGCCTGTTCCGAGACGGCGGCGCGGTGCGGGTCAGCCGGCGGCTGCGCGAGCTATCCATGAAAATCAATGCGGTCAGCAACGAATATTTCCGGGAGCACGGCGCGGAACCGAGTGTTTCGTATCTCGCAAAAGCGCTTTCTGTCCCAAGCGGAGAGATTTGCGAGGCGCTCAACAGCGCCAAAGCGCCTCTCTCCCTCAACATGGAGTACGACGGAGAGGACTCACCGCAGCTGGACGTTCCCTCTCCCGACTTTCAGGACGAGATCGCGGAGCGGCTGAGCCTTCGCGCGGCGATCGACAAGCTGGACGAACGGGATAAAAAAATAATCAACCTGCGCTACTTTCAAAGTAAAACGCAGGTTGAAACAGCCGGATTGTTAAACATGACGCAGGTGCAGGTCAGCAGACGCGAGAAAAAAATCCTCGGGGAGATCCGCAAGCGGATGACAGGCTGATTTCCCGCCGGCCGCGCGGCAAAACAGATCACTCCTCAGACGGCTCCTCCGCGGGGGCGGGCTCTGTCTCGGACGGCGCCTCGGTGGGAGCCTGCGTCTGTTCCTCGACAACGGTGACGGTCATGCTCACGCTCAGGTCATTCTCCGAGGTGAGCTTCACGGAATACTCGCCCGGCTGTTCGGCGGTGATTTTCAGGGTGCTGCCCGAAACGGTCGCCTTGACGCCGGAATTGCTGACAGATACGGACAAACGCTTGTTGGAGGCGTTCGTCGGCTTGATGATGACAGCGATTTCCATGCTCTCACCCTTCTTCAGCGTCACAGAGCCGTTCTCCAGACCCAGCTCTGTCATCTCAAGGTTGTTCATTTCACTGATAACATTGCTCTGTATGGAGCCGATGTTGGGGTTGATTTGCGCCGCCGTGATGTTGTCGGCGGGGATGTTTCCGTTTGTCGTGGGTCCCGTGGAATTCGGGACTGTCGTCTGCGCCGCGGTAGTCGGCGCTTCGGTGGTCGCCCCCGCGGTGGTTTCCGCCCCTGCGGGAGGCGCGGTCGCCACTACCTTCTTGATATGCGCGGTGGTCGGTTCGTCCTGAGTGGCTGCTCCTGTTGTGGGAACAAAGGAGGAAGTGTTCTTGCTGCGGCAGGACGCAAACGACAGCGCCATGATCACCAGCAGCGTAAATATCAATACTCTTTTCATCTATTATCTCACCTTACAAAATAGTATATTTTTATTCTCGGAACTACATTATAATACAAAAAGCGCGGATACGTCAAGTATCCGCGCCTGTTTTTTATGAAAACAATATTTTCCGGCGTTTCCCCCGTTACGCCTTGCGAACGATATTGCCGAGCTTGTTTCTCGGGATCGAGAACGCCACGTTGTTGGCATGGTCGCCGACTCTCTCGAGAATGGTGAGCATATCGAGGAACACTGTTCCCTTTTCGGCGCTGCAGATGCCGTCGTTCATTCTGCCGATATGGTTGAATTTGTAAATCTTGACATGGCTGTCAAGGGAGCTTTCCGTCTCAATGATCGACTTTGCGAGATCAAAGTCCATGCTCTGCTCCTTGAAGAGCGTGAAGCCCTGGTCAATGAGCTTGGTGACCATCTCGTCGAGCTTGTTCAGCTCCTCCACGGCTGTGGCGGAAAACTTCATCTTCTTGTCAATCATCTGCTTGGCGCACTCCACGATGTTTTCCGCGTGGTCGCCGATGCGCTCGATGTCCTGGATCGCGGAGTACATAACACCCATGGTCTTGCGGTCGCTGTCAAGGATATCCAGACCGTTGATCTTGACGATGTAGCGCGTGATCTCATGGGTGAGGAAGTCGATCACCTTTTCGTTCTTCTCCACCTTGGCAATGGCGCTGGCGTCGTGCTCAAAGAACGCCTTCATCGCATAGCGGTAGTTCTTCTGCGCAAGGTCGCACAGACGCTTGCACTCGTTTTCAACCGAGAGAACCGCCATGGGAGGCGTGGTGAGCAGACGGGTATCGAGGTAAACCGCCGCCATCTTCTCCTTGTCGTCGTCGAGGTCGGGGAGAATGAGCGTGGCGAGCTTCACGATTAATTCCGAGAAGGGAAGCAGGATCACGGTGATGGCGATGTTGAAGAGGATGTGCGACGCAGAGATCTGCGCGGGAAGTCCCAGCTTGTCGGCGGGAATGATCATGCCGATCCAGGTGGTGACGGGCAGGAACACCGTCGCCAGCGTCATGATCAGCGCGCCGATGCCCGAGATCAGGAAATTGGAAAGCGCGATCTGCTTTGCGGTGCGGTTCGCGCCCAGCGAGGAGATGAACGCCGCCGAGCAGGCGCCGACATTGAAGCCGTAGATGACAAAGATCGCCTGATTGAGGTCGGTGACAACGCCCGCCATGGCAAGCGCCATCAGGATACCGACGGAGGCGGAGGAGCTTTGGATGATCGCGGTAAAGACAAAGCCCACGAGAATTCCGATCAGGGGGAACGAGAGATTGTTCGCCATGCCGGCAAACGCCGCGCTCTCGCCCATCCATTTGAGGTTGTCACTCATCAGCGACAGACCGAGGAACAGCATACCGAAGCCCGCCGCGATCTGTCCGTAATACTTGTGGTTGTTCTTGTGGCTGAAGGTGATGATAACGGCGCCGATAAAAATGAAGATCGGCACAAACGCCTTGATATCGATCGCCATCAGCAGCGAGGTGACGGTGGTACCGATTTTCGCGCCGAAAAGCACGCCGATCGCCTGTCCCAGCTCCATCAGTCCCGCGTTCGCGAAGCCGACCACCATCGCGTCGGTCGCGGAGGAGCTCTGAATGACCGCCGTGACAAGGGTACCCACCAGCATGGCGATAAACTTGTTGCTGGTGATTTTCTGCAGAAGCGTTCGCAGCTTGTTGCCCGCGGCAAGCTCGAGACCCTCGCCCATGTTTTTCATACCGATGAGGAAGAGTCCCAGACCGCCGAGAGCCATAATGACGTTCAGAATAATACTGTAAGTGTCCATAATTTGATACCTCTCATACTTCAGACGGTTTGTTATAATACAGACAAGAATATTATAACACACTTTTTGCTTTTTTTCTACAATATTTTTGTGTTTTCTTTAAAAATATCTATGAATTACAACAGTCCGTCAAAGGGCAGCAGAGGCGTCCGCCCCTATTATTTTGATTGACAATATCCCGCGTTTGTGTTACATTTTAATTGGTGATAGCATGGATATTTTAACCGAACGGCTGCGGCTGACGCCGCTCACCCTTTCGTATCTTGACAGCGCGTGCGCCTACGCGCTCAACCCCGAAAACACACAGATGATGGTCTTTCTTCCCAACCGCGACAAAGCCGAAACGGAAGCCTTTATCCGCAGGGCTGAGGCGGAATGGAGCAAAGAACGCCCCGAGTTTCTGGAATTCGCCGTGCTGCGGGGCGGCGAGCACATCGGCGGCGTGACGCTCTACTTTGAGGGCGACTTCTCGCGCGGCGAGCTGGGCTGGATCATCCGCCTGGACTGTCAGGGAAAGGGCTACGCTGCCGAGGCGGCGCAGGGACTGATGGACTATTTTCACAGACATTGGGGGCTGAACCGGTTTATCGCGCACTGCGACAGCGAAAACATCGCTTCGCGGCGTGTGATGGAGAAGCTGGGAATGCGGCGCTTGGAGGTTCACGGCGGCAGATATAACCGCCTGTCAGACGAGGAACGGCTGGAATATCTGTATGAAATAAACCTGTAAGGAGTTGAAACCCATGAAAAAACACATTTTCGCCCTGCTTCTCGCCCTGGCAGTGCTCTGCGGCACGCTCTCGGGCTGCGCAAGGGTGAAAAACGCCGTCGAAAGCGGCGTAAGCTCCGCGCTGAAGGAGGTGTCCTCCGAGATCGAGTCCGCCCTGAAGGAGGCGTCCTCGGAGGTAGAGTCCGCGCTGAAGGAGGCGTCCTCGGAGGTAAAATCCGGACTGGATGAGGCGGTCTCGGGCATCAAGTCCGAATTAAGCGGCAAGGAGGACGAAACCGCTCCCTCCGGCGAGGCAACGAAAACGGGCGGCTGCACGATGGCGGATATCAAAAAGCTGAAGAATACCGGACACTTTGCCAAAAACACCCTTGAGCACATTTTTGACGGCACCATCAACGCGAAGGGCAAGGCGACGGGCTACCACTATGACGGCGTGAGCGACAGCAAGGGCAGGATCATCGCGGGCACGGAAAGCAAGCCGGACGAGCACGGGGTCTACACCGCCAAGGTCGAGGTGGACGGCGTGAAAAAGAACGGTTTTTCATCCTTCTATCCCGACAGCTGGACGCCGCAGCAGGTGGTGGACGCGATCAACGAGGCGTACGACTACGCCACCTCCTCCAAGGGGATCCGCGACGGCGACCTCTGGATCGGCTACGCGGGCGACCTCGAAATCAATATGTATCTCGACAGCAGCAAGAGGATCACCACCGCCTATCCGATTTACGAGGGAGAGTGAGTATGCTGAATTACACCTTCGCCCTCAGGCAGGGCAGAAAAACCATTCCCGTCGTCGTCTTTGAGGACGCGGCGTATCATCTCGCGGGAGAATTTCTTCTCGCGGAAAGAGGTATCCTCTCACAGATCGCCGCCGTGCTGGACGCGGACGGCGACGACAGCATCAGCGGCAGCGCCTTCACGCTGGAAAAGCGCGGCGCGCTCTGCGTCATTACCAATGATATGACGGAAAAATCCCTGGAATTACCGACCGACGACCTGCGCGCGCTGACAAGCGACTACCGCGCCGAGGTCAAAAGGCTGAGAAAAAGACAGTAGCGCAAACAGCATAACAGCCCGAAGCAAAGCGTTTCACCTTGCTTCGGGCTGTTTGTTTTTTTGATCACATCAGGGAGCAGACCAGATCGGTGTACTCGGAGGGATTCTCGAGCGGGAGCCCCGCGATCAGCAGCGCCTGACAGTAGAGCACCTCGGCGTATTTTCTCGCCTTGTCGATGTCAGTCTGAATCAGGCTCTCCATGGTCTTTACCGCGCTGTGGTTCATGTTCAGCTCCAGAACGCGCTGTGCCTTCATGCCGCTTTCAGGCTGCACCGCGTTGAAGTACTTCTCCATCTCGAAGGAGATGCCGCCCTTCGCGGTCAGGCATACGGGGTGGGATACGAGCTTTTTGGAGGCCTCGACCTCTGCCACCTTGTCGCCCAGCGTCTCCTTGACGAAGGTGAGCAGAGCGGTGCTGTCCTTTTCATCCTTCTCTTCCTCCCCGGACTCGATGCCGAGGTCGTCGTTGAGGACGGAGCAGAACCTCTTGTCCTTGTAGGTCATCAAAGTCTGGAGGGTGAACTCGTCCACATCCTCGGTGCAGTAGAGGATCTCGTAGCCCTTGGAGCGCAGCAGCTCGGTCTGGGGCAGCGCGTCGATCGCCGCGGCGTTTTCGCCTGTCGCGAAATAGAGGTACTTCTGCTCCTCCTTCATGCGGTCGGCGTACTCGGCGAGGGTGACGGGCTTCTTCTCGGTGGAGGAATAGAACAGCAGGAGGTCTACCAGCTCGTCCTTGTGCATACCGTAGTCGGCGACCACGCCGTACTTGAGCTGTCTGCCGAACGCCTTGAAGAACTTTTCATAGTCCCCGCGGTCGTTCTGCAGCATCGCCTTCAGCTCGTTTTTGACCTTCTTCTCAAGGTTCTGCGCGATGGTGAGCAGGTGGCGGTCATGCTGGAGCATCTCGCGCGAGATATTCAGCGAAAGGTCGGCGGTATCGACAATGCCCTTGACGAAGCGGAAGTGCTCGGGCACCAGCTCCTCGCAGTTATCGGTGATGAGCACGCCGCTCGAATAGAGCTGCAGACCCTTTTTGTACTCCTTGGTGTAGTAGTCGTAAGGAGTGGAGGAGGGGATGTAGAGCAACGCCTTGTAGGTGACGACGCCCTCAACGGAGGTGACGATGGTGCGGATAGGCTTGTCCATCGACATGAACTTCTCCTGATAGAACTTGTCGTACTCGTCCTGCGTGACGTCCTTCCTGCGTCTCTGCCAGATGGGAACCATGGAGTTGAGCGTCTCCTCCTCGGTGTACTCCTCGTACTCGGGGTGATCGCTGTCCTTGGTCTCCTCCTTGACGCGGCTCTTCTGCATATCCATCACGATCGGATAGCGGATATAGTCGGAATAGCGCTTGACAAGACCCTGCAGGCGGTACTGCTCGAGGAACTCGTCATAGTTCTCGTCGTCGGTGTTGTCCTTGATTTCCAGCACGATGACGGTGCCGAGGGTGTCCTTCTGCGTCTCCTCGATCGTGTAGCCGTCAGCGCCCGTGGATTCCCAGAGATAGGCGGTGTCGCTGCCGTACTTTTTGGTGGTGACGGTGATTTTCTTCGCCACCATGAACGCGGAATAAAAGCCTACGCCGAACTGACCGATGATATCGATATCCTCGGGCTTCTCCTCCATCTCCTGCTTGAACTGGTAGGAGCCCGAGGAGGCGATGGTACCGAGATTGTTCTCGAGGTCGTCCCTGTCCATGCCGATGCCGTTATCGGTAATGGTCAGGGTGCGGCTTTCCTTGTCGGCGTGAAGGGTGATCCTGAAATCGCTTCTTGTCATGCCCAGCTTGTCGTCGGTGAGAGCGATGAAGCAGAGCTTGTCAATCGCGTCGCTGGCGTTGGAGATCAGCTCGCGCAGGAAGATTTCCTTGTGGGTGTAGATGGAGTTGATCATCAGATCCAGCAGACGCTTGGATTCGGATTTGAATTGCTTTTTTTCCATAAATTTTTACCTCTTTTGCTTTATAGTCACATATTATTGTAATCCGTTTTTCGTTTTTGTCAAGTCAGCGCGGCGTAGATTCGCTCCGCGTCCTCCGCGTTCCGAAGTATCTCGTCACGCAGCTCCGTCAGGGAATCAAACCTCTTTTCGGGCCGGATGAAATCAAGCAGCCGCACGTCGGCGGTCTGTCCGTAGATCTCGCCGCCGCGGTAGCCGGGCATCCATGTTTCCCACAGCGGCGCGTCGCTTCCGACGGTGGGCTTGACGCCGACGTTCGTCACGCCGCAGAAGCGTTCTCCGCTCTCCAGCGTCACGGAGGAGGCGTAGACGCCGAAGCGCGGCACCGCCAGCTTTTCGAGCATGGGCTGATTGATCGTGGGCGTTCCCAGCTCTCTGCCCAGCCGTTTTCCGTGCTCGATCACGGAGGAGAAGCCGAAGCGGGAGCAAAGCATTTCATTTGCCTCCCGCACCCTGCCCTCTCCGATGCGCCTGCG
>ONSE01000052.1 GCA_900320415.1 uncultured Eubacteriales bacterium | reverse complement strand
TTTACAAATGTCAAGCTTTTTTTCGCAATTCCACATGGATAACTTTGTGGAAAGTATGGAAAAGGAGATATACGATTTGTAATAACAGTGAGTCAATAACCTTTTTTGTTCCGAAGGTAACAAATTTTAACCTTTGAAGAGCATTCTGACCGTTACGACGCTCATAATCAGCGCGGTGAGGTCGGCGGCAAGGGCAGCAAACAGCGTATGGCGCGTTTTTTTGACGTGAACACTGCCGTAATACATGGCGACGGCGTAAAAGGTAGTCTCGCTCGAGCCGGCGAGCACGGAGGCGACCCTTCCCGCGAAGCTGTCGGGACCGCAGTCCTCAAAAACCGAGAGCAGGAGGGCGGTGGCTCCGCTTCCTGAGACAGGGCGCAGCATGGCCATAGGCACGATCTCTGCGGGAAAGCACCAGCGCTCCGCAAGAGGGGCGAGAAGGCGGCAAACCGCGTCGACCGCGCCGCTCGCTTTGAGAAGGCTGACGGCGAAAATCAGACCGATAATAGTCGGAGCGATGGTGTAAAGCGTTTTCATTCCCTCGCGCGCGCCCTCCAGAAACAGGTCGAACACGGGAACGTGCCGAACCAGTCCAAAGACAACGATAGCCAACGCGAATAACGGCATAGCCATTTCCATATTCTCACCTCCTCAGATGATTTTCCCGTCGGTTCAGCGAAACCGCGATGACCAGAGCGACAGCCAGCGCGCAGGAGGAGCTGATCCATACGGGAACCAGTATCTCAAAGGGAGCCGTGCTCCCGTAGCTCTGGCGCAGCGAGCCGAGCATGGTGGGAAGAAGCTGGAGCGACGCGGTGTTCATCACCACAAAAATCACCATCTCGTCGCTGGCGGTGCCGCTGTGACGGTTCAGGGCGTCAAGCTCTCTCATTGCGCGCAGTCCCAGCGGCGTCGCGGTGTTTCCCAGCCCCAGCAGGTTGGCGGTGATATTCATGGTGATCAGTCCGAACGCCTCGCTGTCCCTGTCCAGACGGGGGAACAGCAGACGCAGCAGCGGAGCGAACAGACGCGCGAACAGCGCGGTCAGACCGCTTTCCTGAGCGATTTTCATGATGCCCGACCAAAGCGCGAGGATACCCGCGAGCTTCAAAAGCAGCTCCATCGCTTCCGCAGCGCTGTCCACCATCGCGGCGGAGAGACTTTCGGTGTTGCCCAGAAGGAGGGAGCAGATTACGCTTCCCGCGACCAGCAGACTCCAGACAATATTCAGCAAAGTAACATAACCTTTCCGAAGAATTCAACAGTATTATTCATAAAATGACAAAATATTAAAAATTCTTCCGCATTGAATTGACAAAATAACCAGTATATGGTAGTATTAACATAAGCAAACGTGTCAGAACCCTGACTGATGGAGAGTTGATTATGATTTTTACAAACTTCAGAGAAATCGACAAGCTGGGGAGAATTGTCATATCCAAGGATATCCGCAAGCATCTGGGAATCAATCCCGGGGATACGCTGCAGATCAATGCCGAGGGTGATACCATTGTTATCAAGAAGGCGGAACAGAAGTGTGTGTTCTGCAACAGCGACGAAAGCCTTGTGGAGCTTGACGGCAAGAGTGTGTGCCAAAGCTGTGTCAAAAAGCTGAGCGGCTTGTTATAATATGTATATTGTCATCGGAGTGAATTTATGAAACTGTATCTCGCGGATATTTCCACGCTGCTGCCGCGCCACAGGGATTATATCTCCCCGCAGCGGCTCGCAAAGGCGCTGCGCTGCCGTGTCGCGGACGACAGGAACAGATGTATCGCGGGCGGCGTTTTGCTGCGGAAATTTTTGGGGGATACCCCCGTTTCCGATAACGGGTTCGGAAAGCCCGTCGCGGGAAACGGCGTGTGCTTCAACCTGTCCCACAGCGGCGGCTGGGTGCTGCTGGCGGTGGGAGAGCAGGAGGTCGGCTGTGACATCGAGAGACTGAGAACGGTAAATTGTGAAAGAATGGGCAGGATCGTTTTCACGGACGGAGAGATGGAGCAAATAAAAAACGCCCCCGACAGAACGGGCGCGTTTTTTGATGTCTGGACGAAAAAAGAAGCCCTGCTCAAGTGCATGGGAAAGGGCTTTCACAGGGCAGCGAAGTCGGTGGATGTCAGCGGCGGTAGCTTTTCCGAGGACGGGACGGAATACTTTTTGAAAACAAAGCGGTTTTCCGATTATGTGATTTCCGTCTGTTCCACGGAGGAGGGCTTTTCGATGGAGCCGGAGTTTGTGGACTTGAGAACGATTCAATAAAAAACCGGGGAGCGCGCCGCGGCGCGCTCCCTTTTCACGTTTGGCTCTTATTGCCTTGGCACTACTGCGAAAAAGACAAGATCCCCGTCGCTGTCGTTGATCAGGCTGTGCGCGTGTCCCTTCGGGCAGTAATGGCACTGTCCCTCCTCGACGGGCAGTCTTTCGCCGTCATAGAGCACGCTGCCGCGACCGCTGAGAAAATACATAATCTCGCAGTCATTCTCGTGGACGTGTTCTCCGATGGTCGCTCCCAGGACCAGTACGCCGTGCAGAAAACGGTTTATCCCGTCATCGTGCATTTTGACGGTGAAATGCTTTTCTCCTCCTTTGAAGTGCGGGATCATTTCGCTTTCCTCATTTTTGATATCAAAAACCAT